>NZ_RXFM01000079.1 GCF_003953955.1 Candidatus Aquarickettsia rohweri
CTACAAGAATTCTGTGCCATTTATAAAATGTACTTCTCGGCACATTCTTTTGCTTACAAAATTCATATTTACTTACATTACTTTTTTTATATTCTTCTACTAGCTCTTTCCATTTTTCATTACTTATTCTTTTTTTCTTTTTTTCTAATAGCATCATTAGCCTCTATTTTTTTAGGCTTTTGTTCTACCACTTATTTTTATTCTTGCCTAGATGCCCTTATTTTAGCGCTTACGTGATAACAGCTCTCCAAATACTCTTATAGGCATATATTTCTTTTAAGTGATGTAAATGTATTTCATTGTTTTCTAGAGTACAATTATTTAAAATGTTATGAAAAATGCTCATGTCTTATATATCGTAATATTAATTATTTAATTTAATTTATCTAATCATAATAAATATATAATATTCTGTATTTTGTGCAAGTATCAAACATCAAAATAATAGAAAAATAGCAATAATTAAGTAATGAAAATACAATATTGTAAAATTATATATTCATCATTAAGTTGTAATAATTTTATATTTTATTTAACAAGTATATAAGTATTTTTATACAATTACATACTAACTGCAATTTATAGTGGCATTACGATTAAGTATTTAAGCGCAATCTTATTTTTAAGTTTATTGTAAAATAAAATGTGTTATCATTTTGTTAATAATAAATATACGCTCTTAATTATATGCAAAAAGATCACATAAAACAAAATTCAATAATATTGCAAGATATTATTAAAACTATTAAAGATAAGTATATTATTAACTTTACGAAGAAATTTTTAGAAGAGCTTTCGGATGAAAATTTATCTACTGTAAAACCAGATATAATAAGTAAAGCATGTAAAGATGCATATAAAATTATAAAAGAAAAATTTAAAGGTAAATTTATTGTAGATATTGATGTTGAAAATGAAGATTCTGATTATGCGATTTTAACTATTGTCTGCTATGATGCTCCATTTATAATTGATTCAATTAATAATGAACTACAAACTCACGATATAGACATTAATCTTCTTACTCATAAAGTTATTGATCAGAAAAATTATGTTGATTACAAATTTACACATTTAAAAAAAGATAAAGTTGCTGCATTACAATTTTATATTTCCAACTGGTTTGATAATAATTTTTATAAATCATTAAAAACAAAGATTATAGCTATACTTGAATGCACATATATAGCTGTTAATGATTGGAAAGAAATGAAAAAATCATTATCGTGTTGCATTAAAAATCTAAAAGATAATCTCAAATTAATTAAAATTAGCGAATTAAATCAAGAACATATAAATTTTCTAGAATTTCTTATAGACGATAATTTTATTTTTTTAGGTTATTGTTATTCAAAATTAGATAAAAATAATACTTTAAAAGTTGATGAGATTAATAATTTAGGCTTAATAAAGCAAGATAAATATTATCCTGAAATAAATATTTTAAATAATTATAAATTTGGCAATTGTGTAATAACTATCCGCAAATCAGATATTAAAACTAAGGTTCATAGGCGTGCTTTTATGCTCTGTATATCGGTCAAAAATTATGATTCTAATGGGAAATGTAATTCCGTTCATACACTTTTTGGATTTTTAATAACAAAAGTTTATTACATGAGTGTTTTAAATATCCCACTCATACGGGATAAAATTCATTTTGTTATTAACAAATACGGATATCCACATGATAGTTATAATGCAAAAGAGCTAGTTACTGCACTTGAAGATTTTCCAAGAAGTGAATTATTACAAATAAGCAAAAAAGATTTATATGAAATTGCTTCAGGAATAGTATCTTTAACTATTAATCCTAGAATTAAATTATTTCTTAGAGAAGATAAGGGAAAAAGATATATTAGTGCATTAATATTTATACCAAAAACAAAATTTAATACCCAAATAAGAAAAAGAATTGAGAATATTTTATGTAGTCAGTTTAACGGATTTATTGCAAAGCATTATGTCAAAATTGGAGAAGGTTCACTTACTAGATTACAGTTAATAATTAATTTGCCAGAGAGGAAAATACCAGATTATAATATCAATAGGATAGAAAAGCTTATTACTAGTGCTATCAATGTTTGGGAAGATGATTTAAAGGATTCTTTAAATCTTAATTTAAGTAGAAAGGAAGCTGATAAACTATTTAAAAAATATCAAGATGCATTTGACGTAAAATATACCAATAGCTTTTCAATAGAGCAATCTATACATGATATTAGGGCTATTGAGGAAGCTTTATTAAAAAACAAAGTTACTTTTAAAATCTACAATTCAGCGAAAAGTAGTAAAAGCTTAATTCAAATTAAGATTTTTTCACTAGATAATGAACTTCATCTATCAACAATCTTTCCAATAATTGATAATTTAGGATTACACATAATTGATGTAGAAACTTTTGAAGCTAAAATTAATAATTTAGGAATAGAAAAAACCGTATTTATCCATTATTTCAGAACAAAACCAAAAGTAGGTGAATTTGAGTTTAATAATTCTTTACAATGTAATCTCGAAGAAGGGTTAGAAAAAATTTGGAATAATATAATAGAAGATGATATTTTTAATAATTTAATTTTTTATGCAGAGCTTAATTATAGAGAAGCTTCTTTGTTAAGGGCTTACACTAAATATTTAAAACAAATTAAATTTGAATTTAGCTTTGATTATGTACTTAATACTCTAGTAAAGTATTTTGATATAACTAAAAATTTAATGAATTTATTCAATATAAGGTTCAATCCTGATTTAAATTATGTAAAAACAGCAGAAAGCAAGATAATCAATGAATTAAACAATAAACTTTCTAAAATATCTGTATTTATAGAGGATAAAATTTTAAGTACTTTCTTAAAGCTAATATTGGCTACAAAAAGAACAAACTTTTTTGTAATTGATAAAAATACTGGTAGATACAAAGATTATATTTCTATAAAAATTAATTCAAAAGAAATTGAAGAAATGCCTCTTCCAAAACCAGAAGTTGATACATTTGTATATTCTTCACAATTTGAAGCTATTCATCTTAGGGGTGCTAAAATTGCCAGAGGAGGAATTAGATGGACTGATAGAACAGAAGATTTTAGAAAAGTTGTTTTAGACTTAATGAAATCTCAAATGACTAAAAATTCACTAATTGTTCCTTCTGGATGCAAAGGTGCCTTTGTTATTAAACATGCTCCTAAAGATAAGGAAAATTTTCTTAAAGTAGGAGTTAAATGTTATAAAAATTTTTTAAGGGGGATACTAGATATTACTGATAATATAGTTAATAAAAAAATAATATGTCCAAAAAATGTTATTAGACATGATGAGGCTGATCCTTACTTTGTAGTTGCAGCAGATAAAGGGACAGCAACTTTCTCTGATTATGCAAATGAAATTTCAAAAGAATATAATTTTTGGCTTGGAGATGCTTTTGCATCCGGAGGCTCTGCTGGATACGATCATAAAAAAATGGGCATTACTGCTAAAGGTGCATGGATATGTGCCAAAAATCACTTTAGTGCTTTAAATGTAAATTTAGATAAAGACGTTATTAGCGTTGTCGGAATTGGTGATATGTCTGGGGATGTATTTGGGAATGGCATGCTATTGTCAAAAAATTTAAAACTTATTGCAGCTTTTAACCATATCCATATATTTATTGATCCTAACCCCGATTGCTTAACTAGTTATAAAGAAAGATTAAGGTTATTTAAAAATCCTAATCTTAAGTGGTCTGATTATGATAAAAGTTTAATATCAAAGGGAGGTGGTGTTTATCAAAGGTCAGTGAAGGAAATTATGCTTTCTCCTGAAGCAAGAAATGCTTTAGGCATAATAGCTGATAAATTACCACCATCTCAATTGATTAGCGCTATATTAAAAGCACCTGTTGATTTATTATGGAATGGAGGTATAGGAACTTATGTTAAAGATGAATTTGAAGATAATTCAACAATAGGGGATAAAGCAAATGATAATTTGAGAATTTTAGGTAAAAGTTTAAGATGTAAAGTTGTCGGAGAAGGTGGTAATTTAGGATTTACACAAAAAGGTAGAATTGAATATTCTAAAAGAGGTGGGAGAATTAATACAGATTTTATTGATAATTCTGCTGGAGTTGATTGCTCAGATCATGAAGTAAATATAAAAATTGCCTTACAACATGAGCTACAGCAAAAAAATATTTCACTAGAAGATAGAAATAAAATTTTAATTCAATTAACAAATGATATTGAAAAATTGGTATTAAAAGATAATCATGATCAATCTATTTTATTAAATATGGAGAACTACTCCAATATTAATAATTTAAAAGATTACTCATGGTTAATTAGTTGTCTTGAAGAAAAAGGCGAGTTACAAAGAGAAATTGAAAGCCTACCAAGTAATGAAGATATAACAAAATTAGGGCTTGAAAATAAATCTCTAACAAGACCAGAAATAGCAGTTTTAGTAGCTTACTCTAAAAATTCTATTGCCAAGATATTAACATCTTATGATTTTACTAAAGATAAGTTTTTTCAAGATATGTTGCTTTCTTATTTTCCAAATTACTTACAACAAAATTTTAAAAAATCTTTATTGCTGCACAAACTTTCTAATGAAATAATTATTACAATTATATCTAATGAATTTGTAAATACATTAGGATGCACAACATTCCATTTACTTGCTTCAGAAAAAGGGTTCCACCCAATCAATATAATAAAATCCTTTTACCTATTAATGGAAAGTACAGATATAAAAAGTATTTTAAATAAAATAAATAGTGCTTCAACATATATATCTGTAGATTCAAGATATAAATTGCTTAATAGAATACAATCTTTAATTAAAAGTAGTATAAATTGGATTTTAATAAATTATAATGAAATTGATAATATTGAATCTATCATTCAAATTAATAAAAAATGTTTGATAAAACTATATCAAATTTTTGATACTGATTCATATTTAAAAAATACAATTATAAAAAGACAAGTTAAAAAGATTAATGGATATATTATTGAAGTCAAAAAATCTAAAAATCTTATCTCAAACATTGCTTATTTTAGCCTTATCAACTCTTTTTATGATATAATAACAATTAACAAATCCTCAAAAATTGATCTTAATACAATATCAAAAGTATATTTTAAAATTAGGGAAAGATTATATATTGACCAAATTTTAGAATTATTAAGTAAACGTGATAATTTCAATCATATTGAAAAATTAGCTTATGATTATGTTGAAAATGAATTGAGAAAAATTACTATCGAAGTTGTATTTGAGCAGCTCAAAGATTATGAAAATGTAGATAAATTAAGTTTTATTAAAGATCATAATAAATTAAATAGTTTTGATAGCTTTATAAATAAAGTGCTACTTGAAAATGAAGATAATAAGTTTGTTGCTGTTCAAGTAATAATAAATAAATTAAAGACATTAATTAATGCTTAAAAATGAAAAAGGCATTAATAATTTATAATATTCAACATGCTCTATATAATATAACGCTTCCTAAGATTATTATTAAAATTATTGGGTTAGAAAAAAAAAATTGTATTATTATGTAAAGATAAAGATGAAATGAATGTTTTAGACAATCTCTTGTGGACATTCTCTCAGCTGTCATTTATCCCACATTCAACAGAAGAAGATGACTTTAATACAGACTTACAAGATATACTTATTGTAACTAAACTTAATAAATCTATAGTAAATAATAGATCCATAGTTATTTTATGCACAGAATTAATAATAAATAAAGATGTTAATGCTATAAATGAAGTTTTTTTAATAACAGCTGAAAATATAGATCTTAAAACCCTTAAAAATCATATACTTACTAGTAATATTGAAGAAAGATCAATAAAGTTATTTACACAAAATATTAACAATTCATGGAAATTAAATTAATTTATTCTAATTTTAAATTTAATTAGCAAAAATATAGCATCAAATGCTAAATATTTGAAAAAAATTAAAAATAATTGTTGCATAGTTGTTGTTTTTACTGGTAGAAAGATTTTATAATTAAGTAATTTAATTTTATAACGGAGAACAAAATGAATAAAAACCAATTTTTAGATATATTATCAAAAGATTTAGATTGTACAAAAACGAAAGCAAATACTATTTTAAATTCAGTTTTTAAATGCATAGCACATTCACTTAAAGATTCTAATGAATTAAGGTTTATTGGATTTGGATCGTTTAAAGCAAAGCATACTGAAGCAAAAGAAGTTAAAACTCCAAGAGGCACAATTGCAAAAGTTCCAGCTCAGAAAAGAGTAAGCTTTTCAGTAGGTTCAGAGTTTAAAGCAATTGTTAACAATAAGTAATTATTTTTAATATTACCATTTTATTTTACTAAAATGAAAAATTTAATCATTAAAAATGTCTGGAAGTATTAATAAAGTTATATTAGTTGGTAATGTTGGCAATGAGCCAGAAATTAGAGTTTCTCAATCTGGAGGTAAAGAAATTGCCAATTTATCAATAGCTACTAGTGAAAGATGGAAAGATAAAACTTCAGGTGAGCAAAAAGAAAAAACTGATTGGCACAGGATAGTTGTTTTTGCTCCTGGGCTTGTTAATATTGTTAAGAATTATGTTAAAAAAGGAAGTAAACTTTATGTAGAAGGAAAACTGCAGACAAGAGAATATACAGATCAAGAGGGCAATAAAAAATATACTACTGAGGTAATTTTAAGCCAATTTAATAGCACTATTATGCTTATGGATTCTAAAGCTGGATACCAAGCCAGTACAAATAAAATTGCTTTTGACAACAAAAATAGCACTCCTAGTGTTAATGATGATTATGATGCTGAAGAAATTAAAGATGAAATACCATTTTAACTTCATGACTTCATGAAATTATATTTTTTTATTCAATATTGAAGTTTGGACAGAGACTTTAAGGT
>NZ_RXFM01000080.1 GCF_003953955.1 Candidatus Aquarickettsia rohweri
TTCAAAGCCTATTTTAATAGATAGCCCCTTATCTTCATCAAATGATAGAACTTGCACATCAGGTTTCGAGTATGGAATAATTTTTTTGGAATCAATTAAATTTTTAATAGACTCAGAAATTTTTTCTTGTATTTGCTTACCTGTTTCTTCCTTCCCAACTTTTTGTCTTACAATACTAAGCGGCACCTTACCTTCTCTAAAACCTGGCATTTTAAATGTTTTTGCAGCTTTAGAAACACTTTCTTCAACTTTTGAATTAATTTCTTCAAACGGCACATGCACTTCAAATTCTTTAAAAAACTTTTCGTTTTGCAATTCTTTAATCGTCATTTGATTGATATTTTTATTTATATTCAAGTTTAACAGAATTTTTAAATATATTAAACAATTTTTTTAAATTATTTTTAATAGCAATACTATATAATAAATTAATTATAAAATATTACCCTAAAACATCAAAAATACTTTGTGTATTCATCTTCTTTTTTTTGATTTTATTTGAAATATTTTTCTTTTCAGTTACTGGTTTAGGTTTGTTATTTTTATTTTCTTTAAATTCATCTTTTTTGATTTCTTGCACAATATCAAAAATTTGCTTATGGGAAAAATCTTGTATTACTTTTTCTGATTTTAAATTTTGCTTATATGAATCTCTTTTCTTTTGTTTTAAACTATCATAAACTTTCTTATCCTGATTAGAAAAAATAATCCCATCATTTTCATTAAATTTTATTTTATCGCATTTTTTATTATTTTTGATATAAGGAATATTCTTTAAATCAATTGGCTTTACATAATAGTTATAAGCTTTATATATAACTAACATAAAAATTAATAGACTAATTATAATAACTAATAATTTAATTATTATGCTTCTTAAAGTTTTGGTAATTTTAGAAGAGTAAAATCTTGACTTTTTCGTCTTAATTTTATTTTTACCTTTTTTTAAAGCCATGAAAAACTAATTATAAAAATTCAATAGACTTTCTTAATTTAAATACTCCAAGTATATTAATTACCATAAGAATTCCACCAGAAACACTCATTATTAATATAACTTGTTCTTGATCATAAAATGAGAAAACTATAAATGCAAATATGGAGTATAATATATATAGAAACTGCCCATATTTTTTATTAAGATATTTTGCACATTTTTGACCAACTACTAAATAACCTGTTATCGTTGTAAAACCAGCAAATGTGAAGAGAACGACCATAAAATATTCTACATTTGGTAAATATAATTTCAATGCATTAACCACATATTCAGAAGGCTGCAAACCTTTAACTTGCCACATACCTGTAACCAATAGTATCAAAATACTTATAGTGCAAATCAAAGAATCAGAAAATAGTGCAAATATAGACATCCTAGCTTGCTTTTCTGGATATAAAGTCTGAGTTTCACTTTGTATTATAGAATCATAGCCTATACCTATATCACCAGAATATACTGCTCTAGAAACTCCATAATGCGCAGTTAAAAATATTCCCCCAGATATCAAACCACCTGCTTGAGATTTATAATCGAAAAATGAAGAAAATATTAATGAAAAAACATCTGGCAAATCAGCACTGTGATCAAATATTATCCAGATCCCTAAAATAATATACCCAATCATAAAAGGAGGAATCATTGCCGAGCAAACATTTGCAAATCTTTTAACCCCTTTGACTGATGTCAATAATATGAATGTAAGTAATAATCCTATCACTATATATCTTCCATATAAAAATTTAATACCATTTAAATCAATATGACTATTATTAAGTGAAAATACGTTTATAATTGTATCTGTAATAATTAAAAATTGCGACACTTCTGCACCATATATGCATAATAAAATACAAACAAATATTGGTAATATCTTGTTTTTAAAGCCTACACGAAGATAATACATTGGACCACCATCAAAACCATTTTCATTATTTTTTACTCTATATTTTATTCCTAAGTAAACTTCAGAATATTTTACTAACATTCCCAAGAATGATGCTACCCAAAGCCATATAATACTCCCAGGGCCTCCTAAAGCTACTGTGCTGACGACTGTAACTATATTACCAAGCCCCACCATACCTCCAACTGAAGCAAAATATAATTTTATAGGATGTGTTCCTTGTTTATCTTTTTCAGCACATGCAACCAAATCCTTTATATAGGTTCTTAACCTAAACAGTGCTCTAAATTGAAAAAATTTTGAATAAATTGTAAGAAAAACTCCAACAAATAAAATGATAATTATTCCTATATAATCCCATAAAATAATGTCTAATTGACTTAAAAATCCAAATATTGCTTCTGACATTAATGTAAAATTATTTTATTAGAAATTTAAATTGATAAAATCTTATACATTACAGCTCTTAATTAAACAATATAATAATTAACTTCAGGCAATAAAATATGCTAAATATTAAAAATTAATTATTATACATAACAAATTTATAAGCTAAAACCCCATATTTTAAGGCAGTGTTGCAAATAGCAGGAGAGGTTAAAAAATAGTTAAATTTCAGAAATATTTTAAATAGAAGAATACAGTGAGTAAAGATTAAAAAGTTTATTGATGAAAGTGATTTGATTTTTTAAGTTATTGGTTATCCAGAAAGATTGGTTTTTAGCAAACATGATCATTGTCTCAACGCTTTTGATGCATCGATATGTTGAGATAAAAGATTTAAATCCTAGCATAGGTCGAAGCCGTAGTTTTATCCTACCATGATCAGATTCAACGACGTTGTTCAGATATTTGACTTGTGAATGTTCTGTTTTATCACCAATCACGCCTTCTTTACGCAACTCATTAATTGCTAATTGGTATGGAGCATGCTTGTCTGCATTGATTCTATAAGGTTCAGATTTGCTACTTTTTAGAGCTTTTTTCAATAATCTTTTAGCAGCATCTTTATCACGTCTATGCAGCAAAATAAAATCTATTGTTTTTCCATATTTATTGATCGCTCGATATAAATATTTCCACTTTCCTTTCACTTTGATATATGTTTCATCAATTCTCCAACTACCACTATAGACCTGGCTATACCATCTTATTCTTTTATATAATTCTGGTACATATTTCTGAACCCATCTATATATCGTCGTATAATCAACTTCTACGCCAAGTTCTTGCATCATTTCCTCTAAATTTCGGTAGCTTATTGGATATTTCAAATACCATCTAATGCATCCTATTATCAATTCTCCGCTGAAATGACGATTCTTGAAATCTGTTCCTGCATCTATATATTTTCTTTCTTCCATAAACCTTCCTTTGATTTTCCCGTTTATACAATAATCCTATTCAGTTTGCAACAGTGCCCTAAAAACACTAATAGTGTTACAGAGAATGAGAATATTGAGTTATAAAATCAAATTGATAAGCTAGCAAAAATAATATCTATATAGATGCTAAGTAGTAGTCAATTATCACTAAAAACTTAAATTAAAAATATAAATATACGACTAATAATTTTTTTGACTTTTGCTTTTTTATAAATAATATAATTTCTTTAAGGGTAGTGGTGAAAAGATCTTTTATAATATTTATAGAAAATTTAAGGCCAATATAATTGGTGAATTAGGATTATTAATGTGGGCAATTTCAGCTACATCAGTTGCTAATTTAAAAAAAATTCCTACATATGAAATTTTATCAATTGTTTTTTTAATAGGCTTTATATGCTCTGCATCTTATAACACTTATAATCATACCTGGAGAAAAACTTTAGACCATCCTTTTTATATATGGATCATCGGTATAATAGGAATTTTTGGCAACGAAGTTTTATTTATAGAATCTTTTAAACATGCACCTGTTGCACATGCAGACTTAATAAATTTCTTATGGCCAATTATGGTAATATTTTTCTCTTCTCTATTTCCAAAAGAAAAACTTCAATTTCGTTATTTTTTAGCAAGTTTAATTGCTTTTATCGGAATTTATATATTAATTTTTTATGATGAGGGACAAAATATTAATTTTCAACATCAATATATTAAAGGTTATCTATATGCTTTATTTGCTGCATTTTTTTGGACTTTTTATACAATAATTTCGAAATTTTATGGAAAATTAAAGCCAGAAATGATTGGAATATATTGTGGTTTAGGATTTATATTATCTTTTTTGATGCATTTAACTTATGAAAAAACTATAATACCAACTCTATCTAATTTCATATCATTAATTTTTATGGGCATAGCTACTCATTGTTTAGCTTATTTTTTTTGGGATTATGGAGTTAAAAAAGGGAATTTTAAATTACTTAGCATACTATCATATTTTAACCCTATAATCTCAATATCAATACTAATTATAGCTGGTTATAGTAAACCTACTTATGCATTATTTATATCCTCATTTCTAATTTTTTCTGCTGGATTAATTGGAGGTTTGACTTGGAAAAAATCAAAATCTCCAAAAAATATTAATTAATTTATATAACTCTTTGATTTAAAGAATTTTACCTTTATACTTTATAGTTAGATATTTTGAAAGTTATACAATGCGTTTATTGATAATTGGCGATTTAAAGGGATCTATAGTCAATGCTGCAAAACTATCTAAAGAGCAAAATGCAAAAATTTTACACGCTATAGATATAAAATCAGCAATGATTAACTTAAGAAACGGTGAAAATATTGAGTTAATTATTATTGATTCAGAAATGAATATAAAAGAACTTAAAAATACTCTTGAAGCAGAGCATTTTTCTGTACCAATTGTATCATGCGGATTATCTAATAATCCTAAACGAGCTGCTGAAAGTATAAAAGAAGGTGCAATTGAATACATACCATTACCTCCAAACAAAGAAGTTATTGCTGCATTATTTTCAATAATATCTAATAACTCTGAAGATGATAATAACCTGATTTGCTTTTCACAAAGTATGTCAAAAATTATTTCTGTTGCTAAACAAATAGCACCTTCTATTGCAAATGTATTAATTTCAGGACAATCAGGAGTTGGTAAAGAAGTCATTGCCAAATTAATACATAAACACAGTAAAAATTCTCAAAATGATCTCATCTCTATAAACTGTGCTGCAATACCAGAAAATTTATTAGAATCTGAAATGTTTGGGCACGAAAAAGGAGCGTTTACAGGAGCTGCTGAAAGAAGAATTGGTAAATTTGAACAAGCTAATAATAGCACTTTATTTTTGGATGAAATTAGTGAAATGGACTTAAAATTACAAGCTAAATTACTAAGAGCAATCCAAGAAAAAGAAATATTTAGAGTTGGAGGAAATAAACCTATAAAACTCAACATGAGAATTATTGCTACAAGTAATAGAAATTTAATTTCTGAAGTTAAAAACGGCAATTTTAGAGAAGATTTATTTTATAGATTAAATGTTATCCATTTAGAAATTCCACCACTTAAAGACAGATTAGAAGATATAATTCCTTTATCTGAACATTTTCTACAAAAATATTGTAAAGTAAATAATTTAGGCAAAAAAACATTAGATGAAAAAGCACTGAAAAAATTACAAGTTCATTTTTGGCCAGGAAATGTAAGAGAACTTGAAAATACTATTCATAGATCCATATTAATTTCTACTACCTCAAAAATTGAAGAAAAAGATATATCAATTATAAATACATCAGAAGAAGAAAATTTAGAATCACTTGAAGCAATGGAAAAAAAGGCAATAGATAAAGCACTAAATAAATATAACAAAAATTATGATTTAGTTGCAAAAGTTTAGGCATATCTATAAACACATTACAAAATAAACTAAAACATCATCATAAATTAATTTAAATAACTAATTTATTGATAAAATTTATAATTTAGGCGAAAATATGTTATATAAGTTATAAATTTTGACGTAGTGTGTTATGACTTATCAAAAAACTAAAAATAATCAGCCATTAAAAATAGCTGTAGGAACTGATAATTTTAAAGAAATGATCAGTGACTATGATGTATATGTTGATAAAAGCCTCTTTATAAAAGAAATCTTAGATAGTAGTGAAAAAGCGATGTTAATCACTTACCCTAGAAGATGGGGCAAAACACTTAACTTAGATATGCTCAAGGTATTTTTAGAACCTGAGAACAGTAATTGCATACAAAAAACTAACTATGAAGAAAGTTTTTCTTATTTATGTCCTTGGACTTGGTCATTTTCTTATAGCTTACATAGATCAACTCTTTGTAATAAAGATTTATTTATAGATAATAAACTGAAAATCTCAGAAGTTAATTCTGGTTATTACATGAAATTTCAAGGTAAGCATCCAGTAATATATATTAGTTTAAAAGAAATAAATGGAAATAACTTAGAAGTAATTACAGATCAATTAAAAAGTCTAATTAAGAACTTATATAAAGATTTTAGATATTTGCTAGATAATAATAAATTACATGATGTAGATAGAAATGATTTTAAAAAATATATTGATATTCAATATGATAAAATTAGATTAGAAGATAGCATAAGTTTTTTAAGTGGACTATTAAAAAATCACTATGGTCAAAAAGTGTATGTATTAGTTGATGAATACGATAAACCCATTAATTCTTTTTTAGAAGATAATCTAGGATTAAAAAAACCAGATGAAGAAAATAAGTTAGTAATTAAAATTTCAAAATTAATTTCTGATATATTCTGTTCTTCACTAGCTAAAACTAATCATAATTTAGAAAAATTAATTTTAACAGGAATTTTTGATACTATATATAAGTAAGCGCTAAAATAAGGGAATCTAGGCAAGAATAAAAATAAGTGGTAGAACAAAAGCCTAAAAAAATAGAGGCTAATGATGCTATTAGAAAAAAAGAAAAAAAGAATAAGTAATGAAAAATGGAAAGAGCTAGTAGAAGAATATAA
>NZ_RXFM01000081.1 GCF_003953955.1 Candidatus Aquarickettsia rohweri
CGAATTAAGTTATCTTTAGGAACTTTTAAATTTTTTACTAATCCATCAGTAGTTGATGGTAAATATTCAAATATATTTAATTTTATAGCAGCATTTATAATAAATATTTTCCAAAAATCTACCATATCAGAAGATAATTGTGCTTCTGATACTCTTATATCCTCTTTATTTAATCTGTGGATTATTTGGTCTTTTATGTTAATTTGAAAGATATTACCATCAAAAGTTTCTACTCTTGCCAAATCATTATAAAAATGTTCTACATTTTTATACCTTGATTCATATAATGGATTGCCAGTTTTATCAATATGTAGCCACCCACTGATTTCTTCGGCCCTAGCATAACCTTTATGGTAAATATCAAGTTGTTTAAACCATTGATTATGAATATACTCTCCCTTATTATTAATGTGAGTTGCAGAATTTGACTTATAAACAACAGCTATACCATCTTTAAAATCACCTACATAGTCGTATCTCTCTTTATAGACAGGGTCTCCATTGATATCTATATGATAATATTGATCTTTTTTTCTAACAACACATAAATTTTCTTGGTAATTCCCGACCCATTCATAACTTGTTTTATATATACGCTTTCCATTAATATCTATATGGAAATATTCATCATCAATTGAAACCGCAGCACGATTACAATAAAACCCATATGACTTATCAAATCTTAACTTATAAGCAGGTTTCCCATTAATTTGAATATGATATGCACCAGAATTATCTTTTACAGCAGCAAGTCCAATATTTGCAAATTTAAGAACGGCAGTAAATCTATTATTATAAAGTGGATTACCTTCATAACAATGATAAGTCTCGCATGAAGAAATAAGTATTTTATCAAATTCTATAGTCATACTTTAGCCTACAAGAGATTTTCTCATATTACAGCCCTGGCAGAGCTTTTTTGATAAATAAGATACCTGAAGTTTCCGGTAATCGTTACTTGTCCATATATCATGCAAACTTTGTTTTGTAACATTACCAAACTTACCAAGAGATTTACGTAATTCATCAGGAGCACAACAAGGATTAAATTCACCTTCTGCATTTACCCATGCTTCCTTCCCTAAAAATGGACATGGTCCTCCAGGTGCTAAATCTTTAATTGCTTCCTCATTTAATATATCTATATTTTCAAGAACCAATTTCTTCCCATTCGGAAGAGTAGTACTATTAACTATTTGATATATTTTTTCAACTATCTTATTCCACTTTTTAATTGATTCTTTACTCCTTCTCATGGATTGATCTTTAATTTCATCAAAATGCGTCCAAAGATGATGTCCTTTTATTCTATCTACTCCAAGTTTTATAGCAAATTTTATTAATTCTGGTATTTCGTCAACATTCCTTTCTAAAAAAGTTAGCTGTAATGTAACTCTACACCTATTGTTATTATGTAATGCATAGTTATCTCTAATTTTGATAAATGTTTCCAAATTAGAAGTTACCGTTTCCCACTTAGAGCCCAGCATAATCTCTTCATGATTTTTTTTACTTGCTCCATTCCAAGAAATTTTAACATCTGATAATACTGGTACTAATAATTCAGCCCATTTTTGAGCACCTTTTATTGGAAAAGATCCATTAGTTGTTAGATTTAACTTGAGACTATATTTGTGACAAAGCTCTATAATTTTTTCAAAATCTTTATAAAGTAGTGGTTCCCCCATTGTAGAAGGAATAATTTCTCTCAGTGGTGTGCCAACAGATTCAGCTAACACTTTTTCTATAGTTTCAATAGGCATTATACGTCTAGCTATGCGATTGGCTATTCTATCTTTTTGTACCGTGCTATATGGAGAAAAACATTCACACATAACGCATTTATAGTTACAATGATCTGGATTAGTATCAAAAGTAATACGCCATGGCCCTGGCTTTGAAAGAACTTGTTTATTATTATGTTTCATAAGATTACCGTATATTTTTTCAATTCCAGCTGTATGTGATTTAATATCTGGAATTTGTTTATTAGTGGTATATAAATATCCTTCTTTCCCTAACTTTTTAGCAAGATATGGTTTATCAATAAATAGTTGCATTTTATCAGCTAGATCTATAGCATCTCTATGCTTAAATAAAAGTCCATTTTGATTATGCTTAACATATTCTTTCATTCCACCATAATCTGCGGTAATAACAGGCACTTGCACTTGCTGCGCTTCGTGTATTACCAAAGGTGAATTCTCCCCCCAAATAGAAGGAACAACAACACTATCAACTTCATTAAATACATTTTCTACAATCTCATCATTATTATATCCTCCCATCCATTTTATACTTTTACGAATTTTAGGTGATAATGAATTTTCTATAAGTTTTAATGCCATTGTATCTTCTCTTGAAAATCCCCAAATTTTTAAGAGAGCATTACCTTTTAATTTTGAAAAAGCTTTTAATAATATATGAATACCTTTTTGAGGAGTATGCGTGCCAATATATCCAAAAACAAATAATTTCTCTTTTATTCTATTTCTTTTCTTTAATTTTTCTAAATTAAACCCATAATCTAAGTAGGTAATCTTTTCTTTTGGCATAGAAAATTCCTTCATAAATTTTTCTAATAAATATTTAGATGGTGCGATAAAATGATCTATATATTTTATAATTAATTTAGTTTGTTTCATTCTATTATGAACCCAATTTTTCCAATATAAAAAATCTTCTTCGAAATTTTTTTCGTCACCGCTAAAACTTCCTTTATAACATTGCTTTGCACATTTAGAATCTTCTTGGCCATCACATAGTTCCCAAGGCTCTTTTGAATTTCTTTGGATAAATTGTCCTCTTGGACACATTAACCAAAAATCATGCAAAGTAAAAACAGAGGGTATTTTATTACTTTTCGTAATTTTAGGTAGATTTAGCGAAAGATAATTAAGATGACCAAAATGTACTACATTCGGCTTATAAGAATCTAATATATTTTGGAAAATTTCATCAGTTTGTATATGTATGAATTGATCACGATATTTTAAACGCGGTAAATTAACAACATGCAATAATATCCTTGGGTCAGCTGGATCAAGTTCAGTATTATAATGATAATCAGGAATAAAACTATTTTCCTGACGTGTAAAAACTTGCACCTCATGATTATTAGATAACTCTTGTGCTAATGTCCTACTGTAAACTTCAGAACCAGCATTATATCTTGGCGGATAACCGTGTATTACTTTCAATATTTTCATTTATATCTACCATATTTAAAGTATATATTTTTGCTTTTTCAGCCTTTAATCTTTCTATATAATCTATTAAACCACTTTTTATGTCATTTATTGGTTGCCAATTTAATAATGATTTTGCTCTAGAATAATCACCATAAAATTTTGAAGGATAAATAGAATTTTTGGGTTTTAATTTTATATCTGAAGAACTTTTAGCTAACTTTATAATTAAGTTAGCTAATTCAAATAAAGATGTAGCTTTTCCTGTGGTAAAATGTATGGCAGGTAAAGATTCATTATTTGAAGATAATACGTTTACAACTTCTGCAATACCTCTTGCAACATCGTCTACAAATGTAAAATCTAATAGTGAATCCTTTCCATTCACTTCTAATGCTTGGTTATTAATGGCATTCCAACAAAACGCTGGAATTACTCTTTCAGAATAATCTGACATGCCACCATAAACATTAGAAAATCTAAGAATTGAACTTTTTAAACCTACTGCTCTTGCCTCAGTAACAATATTTTCAGCATCTATTTTACTTTTTGCATATTGGTTATGTGGTTGAAAAATACAATCTTCATTGACTGGAAAAATATCTTGTTGTCCATAAACTTCTCTACTACTAGCATAAATGAGCCATGGTTTTTTAGTTGATTCAATACAAGCATTAACAATATTTCTTGTTCCTTCAACGTTAACTTTTTTACATAATTCGGGATTATCTTCTCCCCATATCACTCTTGATATTGCAGCAAGATGAATAACTCCTGTACAATTATCAATTAGTTTTTTTAAAATATTATAATTTAGTATATTACCATTTATATTATCCTCTCTAATGTCCATGGCAATGATGTTATAATTTAAATCCCCTAATATTTTAACTAAAGTAGAGCCTATTAAGCCAAGTGATCCTGTAACTAGTATTGTTTGCACTATAATTCCTCCTTGATTTCCTCTGCTTGGGTAAAGTAATAGTGTAAATATTCTAACCCATCTTGAAATATTTCAATACTATAATTGTAAACTTGCTGATACTTGTCATATACATAGTCAACTGGAACGCTGACATATTGTTCTTTTATCTTTTCTGAAACTACCGTTAAAGTTAATTTAGTTAAATAATCAGTCACTACTAATCCATTTAACAACATAATTCCTTTTTTAACTGAAAAAAATCCTTCGTGGAAGCTATTAAATGACATTGTAACGCCTTGCTTCATATTAAAGTAAATATATATTGCATCCATTAAATAGGGTATGGTTGTTTCAACAAAACTTTTTGATGTTTCTCTTACCATATCTTTATGATAAGCATAACATTGTAATCCGCTTATTGCTGCATTATTAAAAACATCAACAACAAATAAGTAATTACCTAGATTAGGTATCAAAAGTTTATTAGTTATAGAATTTATAAAGCCTAAAAAGCTATATGCAATAATCTCCTTGCTACAATGGCCTAAGAAATCCGATATATTATTTATTGGTAATTCATCTATACTATGGTGAGTTTTAACAACATGTAATTGATTTAGGTAATCAAGTACTTCAACCTTTGTAAAATATACTGCAGAACTAGATAGTGCTGCTCCAAATTTTACTGCTAGAGTTATATCTTTATTTGGAAAAAAGAAAGCAGCCGCTAAGCTAGTTGATAAATGTGCTCCAACCCATAAATGGTTGTCTTGATGAAATCCAAATATTGAAGTAATATTTTCAAAATTTTGAGGGAAAATAGAAGGCAGTAATGGATTAATAATTTCTGTTGAAAAATATTTAATTATAGGAGAATTTTCTATAAGCTCCTTGATAGTAAATAATATAAATGCAACATCACTATTCGATCTTGACTGTAATAGAGTTATTTTATTTGCTATGTTAAAAACATTGTTATGTCTGTAAAGAATTATTTCTCCTGTTTTTTCTTGCTGCAAACATATGCCATCTAGGAAGTGAAACTGCAATGCCTCATTACTATACATATGTCCTTCAGCAAGTGTGCCAAAAAAGGTGCCTAATACAGCATCATGAGTCACATATAAAGTTACTTCATCTGACTGCAATGAAGGTAAGATAGTAGACAATAACAATTTTGTTCCCTCATCTTTACTTCTCATGCCAATTAAAGAATGTCCTAGAAGTTGTTTTTGAATTATTTCTGGGACTGTATTTAATTTAAAATTTTTAACTGCTGTTCGTCCATCATATACATATGCTTCAGCTAAATATTGAGAATGTTGCACCTTTATATCATTTTGTTCTCCAATTAACACGTTTCTACCAGTCTCAACACATCTATCAGCAGGACTGCTAAATACTTGAGAAAATTTTGCAATTCTTGATAAAAAATACTCACCTAGATTTTTTGCATCTATTTTACCCTGAGCAGTTAATTCACAAGCATGATCTTGATTTGGATCATCTGCATAAAAACGTTCTGCATGTCTAATAACAAAAACTGTAGGTAACCACCCTTTTAAATTACTAAAAACACCATCAATATATTTTTCTGGATTATTATTATTAATACCACTCAATAATTTTGATACAGCTTCATCATAAATTAAAGTTCCATCTATACCCTGTAACCCAAGAGAAATTAGCTTTTCGGAAATGTGATAAACTTCATTTCCTCTATACAATCTCATTATATTATCCTTCCCTAGTTGCAAACATACTCCATCTAAATAAGTAAACCATAATTCTTCATGATCATATATGGGTACACCAGTTAATGTAGCAAAAAACATTGCAAGCACAGAATCATGACTTACATATAAAGATGTTGTTTTTTCCCCTGTAAGATCCATTAAAATATTTCTTAATAATAATGTAGTGCCTTCATCTGTGTTCCGAATTCCCTCTAAAGATTCTCCTAAAAAAAGTTTCTTTATTACAGTACGAACTGGAAATTGTTTAAAATGCTCTATAGCAACTGTTGACTCAAATGCATAAGCTCTTTCTAAATCTTGCCATTGCTCTACTTCAATATGACTTGCACTTTTTTTAGCAATATGACTTGCTGTTTCTATACACCTACCTACTGGACTACTAACAACTTTACTAATTTGTCCAACATTTTTTGCAAAAATTTCTCCTAATTGTTTAGCATCTTCTATACCTTCAGGAGTAAGTGTACATTTAAAATCCTCCTCTATATTGGTAGTTGAAAAACGTTTTGCATGTCTTATTAGAAAAACTGTAGGTAGATCCTTGGAAATATCTTTCAATACTTGTTTGATATGCATAAGCTTTTTTATTATTTTTACAAATCATATTTACTGAAACATATTATTTTTTAAAAGCAAAGAAAAAATTTTCTGTTCACTTAAACGTAAACGCTAAAATATCCCCATCTTGACAAGTATTATCCGCCTTTCTTTGGGTTTCTTAAGTTTTTTGATAATTCTAAAAAAAATTTAATTTGATGATATTTTTTTATCAATATTATATGGAAGTAAATTTACTAACTCTTTTGGATCAGAATAATCATGAATATGATTCAGCAAATATTTTAAATAATCATAAGGATTAATCTTATTTACTTTGCAAGTTTCAATAATACTATAAATATTTGCACTAGCTTTAGCACCCTTAGTTGTTGCACAGAACATCCAATTTTTTCTGCCAACTGCAAATGGTTTTATACTA
>NZ_RXFM01000082.1 GCF_003953955.1 Candidatus Aquarickettsia rohweri
CCTTTAGAAGTGCCGCCAGAACTATTGCGGGAATAGAACTCTTGCACATGATTAAAAAAGGACAACTTGCTGACAATGACAATTATAATTCTGACTTTGATAAATTTCTTTCACTAGCTGCTTAATGGAAAAATCTATAAATAATTTAAAAATTTTACACCATATTACAGATGCGACAGAGCCTCCAGTAATGCATCAACAAATATAAATGTGACAACAATTGTGGATCACCACAGTTAAGACTTCTTCTCTCCTTCGTGATGACTTTGCCTGCATTGTCATTGCGAGAGCATTTTAATGCTCGTGGCAATCCAGGAATACATAAACAAAACATAAATGAAACAACATCTCTGGATCACCACAGTCGAGACTTCGTCTCTTCTTCGTGATGACTTTGCCTGCATTGTCATTGCGAGAGCATTTTAATGCTCGTGGCAATCCAGAAAATTAATAAATAAGATGTGTAATACTAAATATTATCTAACTCTTTCACAAATTTATTCACTGAATTTAAATGAAGATCCTTATATTTATTATTATAAGATTTTTGAATATCTTGTAGCTTATCAGGATTATTTAATAAATCTGCTATAAATAAAGATAACCATTTTGGGCAAAATTTATCCTCTGTTTTTAATATAATTTTTGAATTTTCATTTAAAAATTTTGCATTATAAAATTGATGATTATCTTTTGCTTTTGCAAATGGAACTAATATTGCAACTTTTTTAAAAACCATTAACTCAGCAATTGATGAGGCACCTCCTCTGCATATAACTAAATCATGTTTATCATAAAGTTCCTCAAGATTATCAAAAAAAGTTTTTATATTATATTTACACTTTATTTTTGAATATTCACTTATAACTTCATCAATATTTTCTTCTCTAGCTTGTTGGGTTATGTGAATTCTTTCTTGCAATATTTTACCCAAATTTTGTATGGATTTAGGTATAATATCACTAAAAATTCTTGCTCCTTGACTACCACCAACAACTAAAATTTTTAAATATCTATTCCTCTTTATCTTTTTATTATTCACTGCTTCTATAAATTTATTCCTTATAGGCAGCCCTGTTAAAATAATTTTATTTTTATATTTTTCTTTTATATTTTGAGTGTTTGGAAATGATATAAATAATTTTTTTGCAAAAGGTAAAAATAATCTATTTATTTGTCCAAGTACAGAATTCTGTTCATGCAAAATAAGTGGTACACGAAAAATTATTGCATATAAAGAAGCTGGTAAAGTTGGGTATCCTCCAAATGACACAACTATTTTTGGTTTTTGTAAAAAAAACTTCCCCATTATTTTTAAAGAACTAATAATAAGTAAAGTAAAATTTAATAATTTACTACTGAATTTTTCATTTACTCCTGAGGCAAGAATAATAGTTTTTCTCATATATAAAAAAGCACCAGCTAAATATTTTAAAGCTCTTTTATCAGTAACTAAATGTAAACTATAATTCTTACTCATTAGTCTATCAGCAACAGCCTGAGCAGGGAATACATGTCCTCCAGTACCTCCTGTTGATATAAGTATTAATTTATTTTTAGTCATCAGTTTTAAGATCTAAGATTTGCACTAATTCCTTAAAATCCTTTACTTCTTTAAAATCCATATAAACTGAAGCGTATCTAACATAAGCAACTTGATCTATTCTTATTAGTTCCCCCATTACTAGTTCCCCAATAATTTTTGTCTCAACTTCTCCTTCTCCAAATTTTTGTAATTTTTTTACAATATTTGACACAATTTGGTCTAAAGAGTCATGACCTATACTCCTTTTTCTAGTAGCTATTTCAAGTGACCTTAGTAATTTTTGAATATCAAATGGTCTTTTAGATCCATTTCTCTTTATAACCATAACTTCTCTTACTTCTATCCTTTCATAAGTAGTGAATTTTGCTCCACAATTATTACAAATTCTTCGACGTTTTATGCTAGAATTATCATCTGATGGTCTTGAATCTTTAACTTGTGTACTTAAAAACCCACAAAAAGGACATTTCATAATTTTTATTAAAAATAAAATAATAATTGTTTTTTTAAAATAACGAATTATATGGCAAATACAAATTATTTTTATATATTTATGTATCTATCTAAAATTAATTCTGACAATATTTAAATAATAACATCTGAAGAACTAAACGAAATGATATATACTTTTGAAATTATAAAAGGTGAAGAAGGAGAAAGATTAGATAAATATATTACTTCAAAAATTGAAAAACAAACTAGATCTCAAATCCAATTTTTGATACTTAATTCAAAAGTAACTATTAATAATGATATTGAGCGTAATTGTGGTAAAAAAATTAAAATTGGCGACAAAATATCATTATCAATTATAAAACAACCTACAACAATAGAGCCATATAATTTTAAGTTAAATATTATTTATGAAGATGAAGATTTAATAGTTATTAATAAGCCCTCAGATCTTACAGTTCATCCATGTAGCAATACTAAAAATAAAACACTTGCTAACGCACTTGTTGCATATTCCAATAATTTATCATCAGCTAGTGGAGAAAATAGACCTGGCATAGTACACAGATTAGACAAATATACTTCAGGTTTAATGTTAGTTGCTAAAAATAATGAAACACACTTATACTTATGTGGGCAAATATTAGAAAGAAAAGTAAAAAGAAAGTATTTAACATTAACTTATGGTGTTCCAAATCCTATTATTGGGCGTATTATAACCAATATTGCACCTAACAAAAAAGATCCAACTAAAATGCAAGTTGTAAAAGATGATGATGCCAAAATAGCAATTACTAATTATAGAGTTATAAATAGTTATGAAAATAGAATGTTTAGTTTAGTAGAATGCGAATTAGAAACTGGTAGAACTCATCAAATTAGAGTGCATATGAAATATAAAAACACCCCTGTAGTTGGTGATCAAAAATATTCTCTGTATTATAATTTTAATCCAGAATTTGTATCAAAAGAACTAAATAATAAAATTAAAAAATTAAATAGACAAGCTTTACATGCGTATAAAATTGCATTTGTCCATCCTCGATCATTAAAACCTATGGAATTTGAAATACCCATGGATAATTCAATCCAAGAAATAATAAATTTGTTAAAAATTGATAAAAATAATTAAAATATTTATATTAATATTATTTGTATTTTTAACAAACACTTAGTACTTTATTTCTATTTAATCTGACACTACGATCTCTAATTTTTATTATAAAATCACTAATATAAGATGAAAGCGCAATTTATTATACTATTGTAATATTAGTTTATAGCGCTAAAAATGTTAAATAAATAAATTTATTATACTTTAAGTATAATTTTTAACAGATAACTTGACAAAGATATTTTTTGGATAACATTATAATATTATTAATTTAACATGTGGGTGTTATGACTAATACTTTAAAAAATTCAAATTGGAATCCACAAGATCCAAGCATGTATTCTGGTGTACAATTAGACTCAAGAAAGCCTACGTCTTACGGTATGTATGTGTTTAAAGGGTGGTTTAATGTTGATGATCAACCAACTGTTACAGGTGCATTCCTGCAATCTATACAGCCACCACCTGCATACTACCCAGAATTAACAAAATTTTGGAGATGGACTGAAATAGATTGGGAGTACGTTCCATATACAAAAGCACTTTTCCAGGAGCGGTTAAGTTGCACAGGTGAACTACCAAATGCTAATTGTGTAGTAACTGCATGTCCTGAAGCTAACGGAGAGCTAACAGCAAATGGAAAAGCCCAAGTTATTGGCAAATTATCTGGAAGACCTGATATTAATAATTGGGAACAACTACTATCAGAAACTAAAGGCCTAACAAACAAAGAGCTACTTCAAAAAATAAAAAAAGTTGAGCAATATGACTCTTTAGATAAATGGAGTGATTTTATTGATAAAATTAAAAATTACTCACAAGATGAATTAGCAAAAGCTCTAGGTAAATTACTATTATTATCATCGGATGAGTCGTCTAATTGGTTTAGTTTTGTTAATAAAGTAAAATTAGAGCCAAGTGATGGATTAGCTGGTAGAATAATATCAATACTAGGGCATACTGATGTAATAGATTTTGTTAAATTAACATCTAAAATTTCTCACTTATGTAAAAATGAGTTTGTTAGACAAATAGGAATTGCATTACAGTTAAAAACTCCTGTGACAAGCATAGATGATTTAGCAGAGAAAATAAAAGCTACTTCTAAAGAAGAGATAGAAAATTTCCCGCAAGACCTTGTATCAAAAATGGGTATAGGAAAAGCCTTGATAGGGAGAGATGATGCGAAATGGAAGGAATTATCTCCTATTATAAATAACATACCAATTGAGGATTTTAAGAAAAATTTAAATAATCTAGTTATAATGATTAATTATTTCTCAACAGTCGATTTTATAAATTGGGAACAATTTGTTTTAAAAGTTATTACTTCTGTTTTAGGCAAGGATCAAAGCACAATAAATAACTTTGATCAATTACATACACAAATTAGTAGTTTATCAAATAAAGAATTTGTACAAGAAATATCCAAAGTGATTGGGTATTCAGATATTGTAGATTATAATGCTTTATTGGAAGATGAAACAGTTCGTGATAAAGAGCCGTGGTGGACTGCAGGTGAAAATTGGGGTATGCCAAACGGACAAAAAGCAGAAAGCTCTGATGGTAAAATAATGACTATAAATTTTTGGAGAGCACCTGAAGGGCCTCATACAATAAAAGTAAACAATACAGAGGCTTCATTTGTTTAATCAGTTAGTACAGCATTTTCAGGCTTTGTTACAACTAACTCACAATATTTTACTGTAAAGGATAATCAAGGTAAACTTACTTACGATCCTAAAGAATTACATACTTATACAATTATCTGGACTCCCGAAACCTTACAATTTTATCTTGATGCTAATAATGATGGGAAAGATATAGATAATGCAACACCAATAAAAGTTTTTGATGCTAAAGATTATCCTGGAATAAAAATGATAGGCAATCAATATCCTGGTGGAGATAAACCCTTTTGGTGGTATGGCAATGAAAAAAAATTAGGTGATGTTCTGATTATGTTAAATCATTGGTTTGGTGACCAATGGAGTGGATTTCCAGATACAAACTTTGTTAAGTCAAGTTCTTACATAAGTAAGGTATCATATTTCCCACTAAATAAATCAGGTGCAAATCCAGGTAATGCAGACTTTACATATCAAAATGATGATAATATTATTAATGTAGATTTTTCTACAATGCCTAAGGAAAATTGGAGATATGCAGTACAAAAACAATTTGTGCCTGAAGTTGCTGGTGATTTTCCAAATCAAAAAATAGCTAAGAATCCACAACAAATGGATCTTACTAAAGTTCCTGGCACTGATCAACAAGCACTAGAATTACGCTTATCACGTTATGATGATGAAAATGCTCAGCAAAAGTTTTTTTATGTTGTACTTGATGCACCTGAGATAAAAGATGGAGGCATTAATGAAAATCAAAAAATTTTAGTTACAATAGATAATGAGGAAATAGGTGTATATGCTAATTTAACAAATGTTAACGCTATTAATATAGAAGCTTTTTGGCCACCAGTTGGTTCTGAAATAGAGATAAATGCTAAAAATTTAGGTACTGGAGCAGAAAATACTTGTAAAATAAAGATACAAGAGAATTTAGTTTGGACTTTTGATGGAGTTCAAGACTGTCAACATCAGGAAGCAAATTTACAATTTTTAAACAAAGAAGATGCTTTAGCTGTAACTGCAAGAGGCAACGCTGGGCGTATACCAATACACTGGCATAACTTTCATGGAATTGACAAAGATGCTGATGACAACTCAGCAATTGCGCATGATGAACTATAAATTTTAAAACAAATTTTATATTAGTAGTATTGCAAATTTTTCTAATTTTAAAAAATCTTGATCACCTATTAATTTAAAGAAAGAATTTTTATCTTAGTTTAATTTGCAATACTAACCTACAAATCCCATGCCTATAAATAAAATTTTATTGTAACTAAAATATATAAAGATATATTTTGCAACTATATTATTTTACCTAAATCTATAATATTTTTTGATATTGACTTATCGTTAAATGCCATTTGCTTATAACCTAGTTTTATATAAAACTCTTTAGCTTCTAAATTAGCATGTGTTTTGATTACCTTTATTTTTTGCAATTTTAGCCATTTTTCTAAGAAAGTTAGAATATAAGTAGCATATCCTTTATTTTTATGCTTTTCATCAGTGGCAAGAGAGCGTAATGCTGCTGTTTTATCATCTATTAATTCTATATGAGCAACCGACACAATTACAATTCCTTTGTATAAAACAAAATGATAGTGATTACAATCTTTTAAACTAAAATGATTACGGTCATAATTCACTCCAATTGGCTGAAAAATTTCCTTTTCACGTATTCTATGCTACTCTGACCATTCATCATCATGCATACAAAAATTTACACAATAACCATTAAAATTAGCTTTTTTCAAAACGCTTTTAATAAATTGATTTTTACCAAGATTATATACTGAAAATTTTCCATCTACTTTTATATGAGAATTTGGATTTTTTAACATTTCAATTTTTAAATTTTTATATTGTAAAGCTATATCTTGGTGAACCATGTAAGCGCTAAAATAAGGGCATCTAGGCAAGAATAAAAATAAGTGGTAGAACAAAAGCCTAAAAAAATAGAGGCTAATGATGCTATTAGAAAAAAAGAATAAGTAATGAAAAATGGAAAGAGCTAGTAGAAGAATATAAAAAAAGTAATGTAAGTAAATATGAATTTT
>NZ_RXFM01000083.1 GCF_003953955.1 Candidatus Aquarickettsia rohweri
CTACAAGAATTCTGTGCCATTTATAAAATGTACTTCTCGGCACATTCTTTTGCTTACAAAATTCATATTTACTTACATTACTTTTTTTATATTCTTCTACTAGCTCTTTCCATTTTTCATTACTTATTCTTTTTTTCTTTTTTTCTAATAGCATCATTAGCCTCTATTTTTTTAGGCTTTTGTTCTACCACTTATTTTTATTCTTGCCTAGATGCCCTTATTTTAGCGCTTACGTATCAATTTCATCTCTGTCTATATTATTAGCACTCATGACTTTACCTTTATTTATATTTATATAAACTCAGTAACATAATAACTTTTGTATAAATATCAATAATTATTTAGGTATATTTTATATAAAAATTTTTATTTTCCAACTTTTAACACAGAAATAAATGCACTTTGTGGAATATTTACATTACCAACTGATCTCATGCGTTTTTTACCTTTCTTTTGCTTTTCAAGCAATTTACGTTTTCTTGTAACATCCCCACCATAGCATTTTGCTGTAACATCTTTTCTCAGTGCACTAATTGTTTCTCGTGCAATAATTTTACCACCGATCGCAGCCTGAATTGGTATTACAAATAAATGTCTAGGTATCAATTCTTTTAGGTGTTCGCATATTTCTCTTCCTCTTGTTTCTGCTTTTGATTTATGTATCAGCAAGCTTAGTGCATCGACAGATAATGCATTGATTAGTATATTAATTTTAACTAAATCACCTCTTTGATATACATCCAATTCCCAATCACAACTAGCATATCCCTTAGAGCAAGATTTTAATTTCTCATAAAAATCAAAGACTATTTCATTAAGAGGTAGCTTGTATATGAGCATTACCCTACTACCTACATAAGTTAATTCCTCTTGTTTGCCTCTTTTATCCGTACATAGACTAATAACAACACCTAAGTATTCATCTGGAACCATTATTGTCGCTTTTACCCATGGCTCTTCCATATATTCAATTTGAGTTGGATCTGGCATATCTGCAGGATTGTGTAGCTCCATCATTTTTCCTGAACGCATATATAATTTATATATTACACTAGGGGCAGTTGTAACAAGGTCTAAGTCAAATTCTCGCTCTAATCTTTCTTGAATTATTTCAAGATGAAGTATTCCTAGAAATCCACATCTAAAACCAAAACCTAATGCTTTGGATGTATCAGGTTCATATTGTAAGCTTGAGTCATTAAGTTTTAGTTTTGCTATACTATCTCTAAGTACTGGATAATTACTGGAATCAGTTGGATATATGCCACAAAAAATCACAGGCTTACTTGGTTTAAACCCAGGCAATGCCTTGTCTATAGGATTTTTTGCATCTATAATTGTATCACCAACATTACAATCAGATACTTGCTTTATGCTACCTGTAATAAATCCAACGTCACCAGCACTTAATTCATTAATTACTATTTTTTTAGGGGTAAAAATACCAACTCTTTCAATTATATATTCTGAATTTGTTGACATCATTTTTATATTCATGCCTTTTTTAAGTACTCCATCTATAACTCTGACTAATATTACAACCCCTAGATATTTATCATACCAACTATCTACCAACATAACCTTAAGATGTTCTTTTATTTTACCCTTTGGCGGTGGCAAAATATTGACAATTGCTTCTAATACATTATCAACGCCTTTACCTGTTTTTGCAGATATTTCAATTGCATTTTCTGTATCAAGTCCTATTACATCTTCAATTTGTCTTTTAATTCTATCTGGATCAGCAGCAGGTAAGTCAATTTTATTAAGTACAAGAATAATTTCATGGTTATTTTCTATTGCTTTATAGGTATTAGCAAGAGTTTGAGCCTCTACTCCTTGAGATGCATCAATAACTAAAATTGAGCCTTCACATGCAGCGAGTGATCTATCCACCTCATAACTAAAGTCAACGTGTCCTGGAGTATCAATTAAATTCAAGATGTAATCTTTGCCAGATTTTGATTTATACTTTAGCTTTACAGTCTGGGCTTTAATAGTTATCCCTCTTTCCTTTTCTATATCCATGGAATCTAATATTTGATCTGACATCTCTCTTTCTTCTAGATTACCACACATTTCAATTAGTCTATCAGCAAGAGTAGATTTGCCATGGTCAATATGAGCAATTATTGAAAAATTTCTTATATTATCTAATTTTGTCATTATATATGTGTTTTAATAAGTAATGTTATCTAAGCTCCACCGAGACTTAGGTTCAAAATCTAAATTACTATAATCTCCGTTGTTTAACCTTTCAATCCCTGCATAAGCAATCATAACAGCATTATCTGTACATAAGTTAATTGGTGGATAAAATAATTTATAACCTAAAGTACTAATATTTTCACTTAATTTTTTTCTTATATATTTATTTGCAGCAACTCCTCCAGAAATAACAACATTCTTTGAGTGTGGAAATTTAGAATTGAATAATTTAAAGGATTCCATAATTTTATGATTAATAATTTCTGAAACGGTATATTGAAATGAAACACATATATCTGATTTAGTCTTTTCAGATAATTTGTCTAATTTGTTAATTTGATTTCTTACAGCAGTTTTAAGTCCTGAAAAAGAAAAGTTGCACTCACCTTTTTTCAATAAAGGTTTTGGAAAAGTAAAAGCCTTTTCATCTCCATTTTCTGCATATTTCTCTACAATAGGGCCACCAGGGTAACCTAAATCTAATAATTTAGCAGTTTTATCAAAAGCTTCTCCTACTGCATCATCAATTGTTTTACCTATAATTTCATATTTACCAAGCTTTTCAACAATAACTATTTGACAATGTCCGCCTGAAATTAAAAGCAGTAAATATGGATAGTCAATATTTTCTGTCACTCTCGGAATTAATGCATGACCTTCAAGATGATTTATGGCTATGAACTTTTTATTAAGAGCAGAAGCTATTGTTTTTCCATACATCACTCCAACCATCACACCACCAATCAATCCAGGTCCACCAGTTGCAGCAACTGCATCGATATTTTTTAAATCAACTTTTGCTTCTTTAATTGCTTCTTCAAGTACGTGTGGTAATAATTCAACATGGCTTCTTGCAGCAATTTCTGGCACTACTCCACCAAATTTCTTATGCAAATCAATTTGAGAATAAATCTTATTAGAATAAATTTTCTTTTTATCATCTATAATTGCTACAGCAGTTTCATCACAACTAGTTTCAATTCCAAGTACTAACATTAAAAATTAGGTAAAAGTAAATTTGAGCAAGATTTTATATGATTTAGATTTATATTCAATAGATATTAAATTAATACAAAGTGACTCTTTGATTAAACATTAGATTTATGATATAATCTTGTGATGTAAATTTTCATTTAAAATAAATATATGACGAAAGAAGCTCAAAATTATAGTGCTGATTCCATTAAAGTTTTAAAAGGCCTTGAGGCTGTTAAAAAACGTCCAGGGATGTATATTGGAGATACAGATGATGGCTCTGGATTACACCATATGGTTTATGAGGTTACTGATAATGCTATAGATGAAGCATTAGCTGGTCACTGTGATAAAGTTATTATAATTTTAAATACAGACGGATCTGTCACTGTAGTTGATAATGGAAGAGGGATACCTACAGATATTCATAAAGATGAGGGTATATCAGCCGCAGAATTAATAATGACTCAATTGCATGCTGGAGGAAAGTTTGATGATAACTCTTATAAAGTTTCTGGTGGGTTACATGGAGTAGGGGTATCAGTTGTAAATGCTCTTTCAAAATGGTTAGAATTAACTATTTGGAGGGATGGAAAAGAATTTACTATGCGGTTTGAACATGGTCACAAAGTTAAAGAGTTAGAATCAAAACCAAGCGATGATCCCCAAAAAACTGGAACTCAAGTTAAATTTTTTCCATCTGATAAAACCTTCTCTCATATAGATTTTAATTATTCTACTCTAGAACATAGATATAGGGAATTAGCATTTTTAAATCCAGAAATATCTATAGAACTTTATGATAAAAGAGGAGAAGAAGAAAAATCAGCTAATTTACATTTTGAAGGTGGTATCTTAAATTTTGTAAAATATCTTGACAGAGCAAAGCATGCTATTAATAAGACTATAAGAATTACTGGTGAAGCAAATGAAATTGTAGTTGATGTAGCATTTCAATGGAATAATAGCTATCATGAAAATACACTTACTTTTACCAATAATATTCGCCAAAAGGATGGTGGTGCTCACTTGACTGGCTTTAGAGGTGCTCTTACAAGAGTGATAAATAACTATATTGAAACCAATCAATTAAATAAAAGACAAAAAATTAAAATTTCTCCTGATGATATGAGAGAGGGACTTACATCTGTTGTTTCTGTTCGTGTTCCTGATCCAAAATTTTCATCTCAGACAAAAGATAAATTAATTAGTAGTGAAGTTCGTACAGTTGTTGAATCAGTTGTTTCAGATGAATTTGCTAAATGGCTAGAAATGAATCCTAAAGATGCAAAAACAATAATTGGCAGAATGGCTGAATCAGCAATTGCAAGAGATGCTGCAAGAAAAGCAAGAGACCTATCTAGAAAACAAATAGGAAATCAAATCTCAACTCTTCCAGGGAAATTATCCAATTGTCAAGAAAAAGACCCAGCTAAATCAGAATTATTTTTAGTTGAGGGTGATTCGGCAGGAGGATCTGCAAAACAAGGGCGTGATAGAAAAACTCAAGCAATTTTACCTCTGAAGGGTAAAATACTTAATGTAGAAAGAGCTAGATTTGATAAAATGCTTAATTCTGCAGAAATTGGCACATTAATCACTGCTTTAGGAGTTGTACTTGAAGATAAAGAGTTTGATCTAACAAAATTAAGATATCATAAAATTATAATTATGACTGATGCTGATGTAGATGGTGCTCATATAAGAACTTTGCTTTTAACATTCTTTTTTAGGTATATGCCTGGATTAATTGAAAAAGGTTATTTATATATAGCTCAGCCACCATTATATAAAGTTAAAAGAGGGCAATCAGATACATATTTAAAAGATGAATTAGCTCTTCGCAATTATCTAAAAAGCATAATTTTAAAAAATTGCAATATTAAAATTAGTAATCAAGAGTTGGATGAAGATAAAGTCAAAACACTTTTGGATAACTTAATAAGATTTTCAAATATAATAAAAAACTACACAAACCAAGTGCCTGCTTACATTATTGAAGAATTATTATTTTTGGGCTTTTTTAATGATATGTCATCATCAAAGAAAATCGATTCACAGAACTTGATTAGCAGATTTAATAGACTATTTAAAAATAATCAAATTGAATGGAAAGTTATAGATGTTGAAGAGGGGTTAGAAATACATAGGTTAGAAAAGGTTGTAAAAGAAGTATATGAAATAAGTAATCATTTATTCTCTGAGAAAAATAAAGATATAATTATTGAATTAACGAACATGCTTTCTGAATTTAATAAAGATAATGAATTTACCTATAAAGATGAAAAAATTCTTAAAACTTCAACTATAACTGATTTAGTAGATACTATCTTTAATTATTCTAAAAAAGGATTGTATATACAAAGATTTAAAGGACTTGGTGAAATGAATCCAGATCAACTGTGGGAAACGACTCTTAACCCAAATAATAGAACTTTACTTCAAGTTAATGTTAACGATGCAAGCGATGCTGAGGAAGTGTTCTCAACTTTAATGGGTGATGTTGTAGAGCCAAGAAGAGATTTTATAAAAAGTAATGCTTTAAAAGTTGCTAACCTAGATTATTAATTTTATATATAAATTATAATTTATTTTGGTAGTGAAATATGTCTTGGCTTTATTTAGTTTTAGCTGGTTTTTTTGAAGTTGCTTTTGCAATAGCATTAAAGCTTTCTGATGGTTTTACTAAAACTAAATATATAGTATTATTTATACTTTTTAGTGCATGTAGTTTTTATCTGTTATCAAAGTCTTTAACAAAAATACCTATAGGAACTGCATACCTAGTATGGACTGGAATTGGTGGTGTTGGAGCTGTTATAATAGGTATTTTATTTTTTAATGAACCAGCTACCTATATGAGAATATTTTTTATAGCTTTGGCAATAATATCAATAATAGGTTTGAAATTATCTTAAACAATAACCCAAGCTGAAGATAAGAAGTTAGAATTTATACTAGATATTATCGTCATGAAGCACAATATCTCTCACAGTCATCACGAACCTCGCAAGGGGCGTGGTGATCCAGTATTGTTGCCATACTTATATTTGCTTACAACTTTTCTGGATTGCCACGGATACTTTTGACATCCTCGCAATGACGTTTTTATTTTTGTCATCACAGTAGAGTTAAAGCTCTTCTTCATGATGTATCATTACTGTAAAGACGCTGCAAGCATGTAAGCGCTAAAATAAGGGCATCTAGGCAAGAATAAAAATAAGTGGTAGAACAAAAGCCTAAAAAAATAGAGGCTAATGATGCTATTAGAAAAAAAGAATAAGTAATGAAAAATGGAAAGAGCTAGTAGAAGAATATAAAAAAAGTAATGTAAGTAAATATGAATTTTGTAAGCAAAAGAATGTGCCGAGAAGTACATTTTATAAATGGCACAGAATTCTTGTAGAAAATAAAAGAAATACAGTAAAAAATAAATTTATACCAATAAGAGTGAAAGAATGCGAAGAAGAAAGAAGTGAAGAAATAAAATCAGAGATGATAATAGAAAGTAAAAAGGTAAGCGCTAAAATAAGGGCATCTAGGCAAGAATAAAAATAAGTGGTAGAAC
>NZ_RXFM01000084.1 GCF_003953955.1 Candidatus Aquarickettsia rohweri
GTATAAAACCATTTGCAGTTGGCAGAAAAAATTGGATGTTCTGTGCAACAACTAAGGGTGCTAAAGCTAGTGCAAATATTTATAGTATTATTGAAACTTGCAAAGTAAATAAGATTAATCCTTATGATTATTTAAAATATTTGCTGAATCATATTCATGATTATTCTGATCCAAAAGAGTTAGTAAATTTACTTCCATATAATATTGATAAAAAAATATCATCAAATTAAATTTTTTTTAGAATTATCAAAAAACTTAAGAAACCCAAAGAAAGGCGGATAATACTTGTCAAGATGGGGATATTTTAGCGTTTACACAGAAATGAGATATGCAACAGAAAATAATTTTACTGGCAAAATAGTACCTGGATATGAAAGAAATATTTGCATTATAACACTAAAAGCTGCAAAAATTTTAAAAGAACTAAATGATGAATTAAATCAATATGGAATGAATTTAAAAATCTTTGATGCATATAGACCCAAAAATGCAGCAAAAAGTTTTATAGATTGGGCATACTCTAAAGAAGATAATTTAGATTTAAAGAAAATATACTACCCAAATATCAATCGTTCAGATTCCATTGGAAATTATATAGCAGATACACTATCAACACACTCAAGAGGAAGTACAGTAGATCTTACAATAATAGATCTGAAAACTAACCAAGAACTAGAAATGGGAGGAATATTTGATCTTTTTGATGAAATATCTCACACAGCAACCCCAAATATCCCAGATATAGCTAAAAAAAATCGATTATTATTAAAATCCATAATGGAAAAATTTGGTTTTAAAAACTTATGGAAAGAGTGGTGGCACTACACTCTTATTGATGAACCATTTAAAGATCAATATTTTGATTTTATGGTAAAATAAAATTTTTACTTTCTTAACAAATTATGAACTTCTTGCATCAAAAATTTATAAATGCTTGTTTTATGAATAACTGCATCAAATATTTCTAATTTTTCTTGACTCTGATTTTGTGTAAAAAAAACATTATTATGTTGAGATAATAATATAACTGGGATATTTTCAAAACCTTCTTTTGCTTTCACTTTTTTAACAAAATCTAAACCATTCATACCTGGCATTTGATAATCAGTAATAATTAAATCCAAAAATTTCACACCATAATGCTTTATTAATTCAACAGCCTCAAATGCATCTGCAGCTGATATAACATTGTAATCTTGTTTTTTCAATAATGAAGTCGCTAAACTCCTAATATAATTATTATCGTCAACAATTAAAATATTAATTTGCTTATTAGATTTCACAAGATTTATATTTTTTATTTTTTTCAATTTATTTATCTTACTCATATTCCACTGACTAAATATTAAATACATTTTTTTAATTTTGACAAGAAATATATTATAATTTTTTAAATTTTCTCTAAAATTACATAAGATATTGCATATGGCCATTCATCAGACATTGATAAAAACGCATTAATATTTTGTGATTGAAATGGGTGCTCATTAAAAAATGGAGCACCTTTTTTATCATTTAATACTTCAATGTCCTTAAAACTTATATTTCTTCCAATCCCAAATTTAGTAGCTTTAGCATACGCTTCTTTTGCAGAAAATCTTTTTGCAAAGTAAGATACATTATTTATTGATTTTCCATATAAAATTTCTTTCTTAGTAAAAATTCTATCAAAAAACTTATCATTATACTTAGTAATTAAAGTCTTAACTCTTCTAATATCAATAATATCACATCCAACACCAATAATCATTTGATTGTTATTTTGGTTGTTTTAATTTGTTATTAACTAATAAGCACAATTCCAAAAGAGATTTTTTATCAATTTGTGATGGAGCTCCCATTAATAAATCTTGAGCATTTTGATTTAATGGAAAAGCTATAATTTCTCTTATATTAGGCTCATTCGCAAGTAACATTATCATTCTATCAATTCCTGGCGCAATACCACCATGAGGAGGAGCTCCATATGTTAATGCTTTCACCATAGCTGGAAACGAATTATCAACTTGTTCTTTTGTATAACCAATATTCTCAAAAGCTTTATACATTATTACAAGGCTATGATTTCTAATTGCTCCACTAGATAACTCAATACCATTGCAAATTATATCGTATTGATAAGCCTTAATAGCTAGTTTTTCATCTAATGTTTTTGCATTGCTTAAAATTTCTATACCACCTTGAGGCATCGAAAAAGGATTATGGAAAAAATCTAGCTTTTTTTCATCATCATTCCACTCATAAAATGGGTAATCAACGATCCAGCAAAAATGAAATTCATTTTCATTGATTAATTTTAAATCTATCCCAAGTTTATTTCTAACTTTACCAGCATTCAAAGCTGCTATTTTTTCAATATCACAAGTAAAGAAAACAGAATCATTTGGCTCTAAATTACATATATCCTTTAACTGTTGGAATTTTTCATTATTTAAGAATTTAGCAATTGGCCCCTTACCATTGCCATTTTCATCAATAATTATATAAGCTAATCCTTTTGCTTTTAGCTCAGATTGAGCAAAAGCAATCATTTTATCATAAAATCCTCTACTTAAATCTCCAGTTTTATGAACTGGTATTGCTCTTATTACACATCCTTTTTCTATTGCATCATTAAAAATACCAAATCCAGATCCTCTAAAGATATCTGTAACATCATTAATAATTATAGGGTTTCTTAAATCAGGTTTATCTGAACCATATTTTAAAATAGATTCATCATAAGATATCCTTTGAAATGGAGCTTTTGAAATTTTATAATTAGAGAAATTTTTAAATGTATTGTATAATACCGGTTCTATCACTGCAAAAATATCATCTTGTGTCACAAATGACATTTCTATATCTAGTTGATAAAACTCACCAGGCGCTCTATCTGCTCTTGCATCTTCATCTCTAAAACATGGAGCAATTTGAAAATATTTATCAAACCCAGATATCATATATAACTGTTTAAATTGTTGTGGAGCCTGTGGTAATGCATAAAAATTACCAGGATTCAATCTACTTGGTACTAAAAAATCTCTTGCTCCCTCAGGGGAACTAGCAGTTAAAATTGGTGTCTGCAATTCATCAAACCCATGATCCCACATTTGGTTTCTCAAAAACTTAATTACTTTGCTTCTTAATTTAATGTTATCATGCATTTTCTCTTTTCTTAAATCAAGAAAACGATATTTTAATCTTAAATCTTCTGGAAATGGTTGAGTAGAGTTAACATTAATTGGTAAAGTATCAGCTTCTGATTCAATATTATAATTCTTAATAACTATTTCAATTTCTCCTGTGTCCATTTCAGAATTAATTGTATCTTCTGATCTTTTTACCACTTGCCCTTCTATAGTTATTACACTTTCATAGCTAAGCGATGTTAATTTATCAAAATCTTCTTTAGATAAACTATAAATCTTATCATCTTGATCTGAAGTAACCAACTGCACAATTCCAAAATGATCTCTTAAATCAATAAAATACACCCCTCCATGATCTCTTTTTCTATGTATCCATCCTGAAACTTTTACAAATTTTCCAATATCATTGGAGTTTAATTCTCCACATTTATGAGTTCTATATTTAGACACCTGTCTTATACTTTATAATTAAATTTTTTGCAGAATACACTATATATTTTTTTTTGACAATTAACATTTTGACACCTTGAATCTTTTAAGTTTGGAATTCTAAATCCCTATTTATTCACTTTTAATTAACGCTAGTGCATGATAGTTATAAATTTTTAAAATTTTTCCTATCTTTTTATTATCCTTAATAACTTCTTTATCGTTAATTTGATAATTATTTAAATTTATCATTTCTAATTTTTTTCTTCTTTTACCACGATGGTACATCCTAGCTGTAACTTCTTGACCAATATAACATCCCTTATTGAAACTAATTGCATTTAAATTATCCAATCCCAAATCTAATGGATAAAATTCTTCAGGAAAAAAATCAACTCCAAATTCTGGAATTAAATACTTGATCCTTATTTCATTATACTTTGCAATATCATTAAAGTTATTTTGTTTCATATCAAAATCATAACATCTCATCCCTAAATTTTTATTTCTAGGATCTATATAACTAAATTCATTAAAATCTTCATTTGTAATAAAAACATGCGCTTTACAATCCATAATATTAACATCTGAATGCAATTTATAAAGCATCAACTTTGTTTTTATATCATTTATATAATTTTGATGATAATCCAAATAATATTTTTCAGAAATTTTAAAAATAAAAAAATCAAATAGCATTTTCCCCTGTGGAGTTAATAATAAAGAATATTGAATATTTTCCTTATCTAACATATTGATATCGTTTGATAAGATATTTTGAAGAAAAATCTCAGAGTCTTTTCCAGTAATATTTATTAATCTTCTATAATTTAAATAATATTTATACATATTTCTAAAATTTCTAAAGGATTAAGTAATTTTATAATAAAACATTGAACTGTATAATAATACTTGAAAATATTATACTCTATATATTAATATAGCATGTTTACATTTAATAATCATATATAAGTATTTGTGACAAAAAAATTTTTTACTAAACCAATAGTTCTTATTGGTATGATGGGGAGCGGCAAAAGTACAGTTGGAAGAAAATTAGCAAGAAAATTAAATTTAAAATTTTATGATAGTGATAGAGTACTTGAAGAAAGAGAAGGATTAAGTATAGTTGATATTCATGATTTTATGGGTGAAAAGTACTTTTTACAAAAAGAAGAAGAAGTTATAAAAGAAATTATTGGATATGGCGTAATAGTATTATCAATAGGTGGTAGTAGCTTTATTAATGAGAATATAAGAAATTTTATTAAAAAATATACTATTTCTATATGGTTAGATTCAAAATTAGAAACAATATTTGAAAGAGTTTCTAGACGCAATACCAGACCGGAATTAATTACTACAAATAACAAAAAAGAGTTACTAGAGGAACTTCTTAAAGAACGTAAACCTATTTTTAATCAAGCAGATATAAGGATTGAAAGTGATTTAGAAGCTCATCACTTAGTTAATAATTTAATTGAAAAATTAGAAAAGTTTCAAGTATAAATATCTAAAATAAGGAAATATATGCTCAAGATATGTACAATTATTATTCTTATAATATTATTTTCTCTAGTTTTAATTTTTCATTTAGCAAATAAAAATTCATATAAAAATTACTACTATGGCAAAATTACAGATCATTTTGATGGAGCAAAATTTCATAATTTTAAAAGTAATACATTAAAAACAAACGACAAAGTTTTGTTAAATTATTTTAAAAATAAATTACTTGGAAAAGGTGCAATTTGGCCTAAAAACATAAATGTAAATTATACCAATCCAATAAACATAATAAATAAAAATAACTTTGATATAATATTTTTTATTAATCATGCTACAAATCTTATTAATATTGCTAATTATAACATTTTAACTGACCCAATATGGTCTAATTATGCAAGTCCTTTGCAATTTTTAGGGCCAAAAAGAAGAGCAAAACCAGGTGTTAAATTTGATGATTTACCTAAAATTGATATAATCTTAATTAGTCATAGTCATTATGATCATTTAGATTCTCAGACTATAAAAAGGTTAGTTAAAAGTCATAATCCTATATTTATTGTAGGACTTGGCGTTGGAGGTATTTTATCACAAATAGGAGTACCTCAAAATAAAATTATTGAATTAGATTGGTGGGAAAATTTTAAATTTCCAAATTCTCAACTAAATAATAGCAAATTTTTAGAGATTACATATGTTCCAGCACAACATTTTTCTTCTAGGTTTTTAGACGATAAAAATTCTACATTATGGGGAGGATTTGTAATAAAATCTTCAAATAAGAAAATTTATTTTGCCGGTGATACTGGTTTTGACTCAGATCAATTTCATGAAATAAGAAAAAAATTTGAAGTTATTGATGTATCTCTTTTACCAATTGGCGCCTATAAACCAGATAGTTTTAGATATGTTCATATGAATCCAGAGGAAGCAGTAAAAGCTAGTATGATACTTGAAAGTAAAATTAATATACCTATTCACTTTGGAACATTTATATTATCCTTTGAAAATTATGATGACCCAGTTCTTGACTTAACCAAATCATTAAATAAATATAATCTAGACCTCAATCACTTTAGCATTCTAAAAAATGGAGAATACAAAATTTTGAATTAAAGACACAATTTTTTGCTCTATAGCTAAATAACTTTAATTTAAGTACGTTAAGAAAAAAGTAAAATCTGGTAAATTCATATTGCAATAAGTAAAAATATAATTAAATTATACTAATTTAACGTAAACGCTAAAATATCCCCATCTTGACAAGTATTATCCGCCTTTCTTTGGGTTTCTTAAGTTTTTTGATAATTCTAAAAAAAATTTAATTTGATGATATTTTTTTATCAATATTATATGGAAGTAAATTTACTAACTCTTTTGGATCAGAATAATCATGAATATGATTCAGCAAATATTTTAAATAATCATAAGGATTAATCTTATTTACTTTGCAAGTTTCAATAATACTATAAATATTTGCACTAGCTTTAGCACCCTTAGTTGTTGCACAGAACATCCAATTTTTTCTGCCAACTGCAAATGGTTTTATACTACGCTCCGAATCATTATTATCAATACGCAGTCTTCCATCTAAAAG
>NZ_RXFM01000085.1 GCF_003953955.1 Candidatus Aquarickettsia rohweri
CTTTTAGATGGAAGACTGCGTATTGATAATAATGATTCGGAGCGTAGTATAAAACCATTTGCAGTTGGCAGAAAAAATTGGATGTTCTGTGCAACAACTAAGGGTGCTAAAGCTAGTGCAAATATTTATAGTATTATTGAAACTTGCAAAGTAAATAAGATTAATCCTTATGATTATTTAAAATATTTGCTGAATCATATTCATGATTATTCTGATCCAAAAGAGTTAGTAAATTTACTTCCATATAATATTGATAAAAAAATATCATCAAATTAAATTTTTTTTAGAATTATCAAAAAACTTAAGAAACCCAAAGAAAGGCGGATAATACTTGTCAAGATGGGGATATTTTAGCGTTTACATTCTTATCGTTATACATCATATTCTAATCTAGCAAATCAACCATATAATACTTCAACAAAATTATTTATAAAGGATTTGCCAAAATATCATTTAAATCATGTATATGGTATAAGCAAAATTCTTAATTACGGTCTAGTTTTTATTATTGGGTATGAAAGTGATTTTAGTAACAAGTATAAGCATATTGCAAGTGCAATGTTTTATAATAGATCTTTGAGGAATTACTTTTTAGATTTAACTATTTTTAATAGTGATAGGAAATGGAAAAATAAGTGCGATTACTATAAGGTAGATGATTTTTATTCAAGTGCAAAAATTAGTAAAGAAATATTAGTAAAGAATTCAATTATAAATAGCTTTGCCCCTTATGTAATATTAACATATGATAATAAATCAAGAAAAGAGCAAGAAAAGATTGTTTCAAAAGAAAAAAATATACAACAAGGAGTAGGATTTACTATAAGAACTGCAAGTGATAGTAGATTAAAAAAAGTTGAAGCAGATATACTTTATTTAAATAGTAAGAAGACTAAATCAGTACTATTAACATTTAATATAAAATTTTAATTTCTTACAATATTGATTCCATCTGTTATTAGTGAATATAAAAATAAATAAAAATTTATGTTATTAAAAAAATTGTTTACTAAAGAATTAACATTTGCTATAGATACATAATTAGATAATTGTAAATAAAATTACGGGGGAGGTATATGTCTTATTTAATGTATAATACATCAGTTTTAACTGGTGTTGACTCAGAAAAGCTTAATCAATTAAAACAATGTATCGATAATTATGATGCCTTTTTAGATGCTAGAATAAAATTTAAACAGTCAATAGCAAATATCAGGGATGTATATAATAATAATCACAAACTTGTTGAAGGTAATTGCACTAAAAATTTAACTAAAATTAACCCAACTGATTCTGACAATATTAATGCTGTTTTCAAAAAATTTCTGAATTTGATGCAGTATGCAGAAAAATAGTAATTCCAAGTGAAGATGTATTTAAAGATTTTGATGCTACATTTCTCTACTACATATCTGGAACATTTCCTACTAATTCAGGTTTAACTGATTTACTTCATAAAAAATTAGTTGATGATTATTCAGAAAATGAGGGAGTAAAAAAATTATTTTTAGCTTCAATGCAATACCTTAATGTATATGCATGGAAATGCGATAAAAATAGTGATGAAGAAGTTAAAGAGATTCAAGGGTATTTTGGTAAGATTTTTGATCAAGATGGTAACATTAAAACACTTCAAACAGTTGAACAGATGATTAATGAAAATGAATGTACATTAAAAATAAATGAATTATTAAAAGGTGTGTTAAAATCAACATTAGAAAGTGTAAATTCAAATTGGGGAGATATACTTATTGCAGTACAAAAAAAAGATGAGGATGAAAATTTTAAAGAAGTATGTATGCAATTTTCTGAAGATCATACAAGGCTTGAGGAGATAGAAAAGCATTATGAGGAATATGATGTTGATTATAATCCAACATGTGGAAAAATAAAAAGTTTTCCAGACCCTCAAGATAAAAATGTAAAACCTTTTGAAAATAAGGAAATAGTGGATTTATTGTCTATAAGTCTTAATGAAAGTAATGAATTATTTAGTAGTTGTGGCATATCGCTAGAAGAAGGTGGACTAGTTTAGGTGAGGAGTAATGAGTACTTTACAAGAAGACAAAGCAGTAGTTCAAAATGGGCATTTTAAAAGAGAGAATGATCGCTTTGCTAAATCCACAGCACATAAAGAAATTCTTCAAGCATCATTATTACTTAGCAATTTTGAACTTTTTAGCAAAGTAAATGAACATTTAATACAGAATGTTAGTCTTTATAGTGATGAAGAGAAAGAACAGTTTTATGCTGAAATTTATACTGATGTTTTGAGCAAATTAGTTAAATCATCATTAAATTCAATAGAATCTACTTTTGAGTCTTCATTAAATACTTTTGGATTTGTTGAACTAATGATTATGCAAATAAGTAAATATGCTAATGCAGCAGATCAAAAAGAGATAGTATATCAATATTATAGTAAAATAGTTGCTTTTGTTTTGCAAAATGATAATGCAAATACATTTCAAAAATCGTTCTACCTTTATGTTTTATATAATAGAAAATATTTTCAAGAAACATTAGAAAAATATCAATTGTTATTTCCCAAGATAAATAAAAAAGATAATACTGAAGCAATTGAAAATTTAAAATATAATAATGCATATAATCTTTTTGTTTTATCAAATGAAAATATAGATGATATTGCAGATAGTTTTGTGAAAGCAGCTTTGTCTTCAGATTGGAGCTTGAAGGTCTTTTATAAGTATTCATCAAAATTTTTGTTATGTCAAAATAGTCAATCAAAAGAATTACCTAAAAATTTCTTAAATACACTTCGTCATTCCTTGGAAGAAGCTTATATTAATAAAAGTAAAACTTTTCCTGCTGATCAATTTGAAAAAGAAATGTTGCGCCCACTTATACATTCTTCAAAAGGAAAAGTTTGTTATGATATATATAATGAATTTTCAACTCACTCAAAACCTTTAGGCACAGAAGAAAAGGGTTTTGTCGGTCTTAATGGTGCTTATATACATCACTATTATAATACTACAGATGGTTTTAGTTTAGATAAATTAAGTACTAAATTGGCAAATATTGATTGTGAGAATGTAGTAGATCAAAGTTTAATTTGGAGTTTTTTTACTGCAAATAATTTTATAGAATTTTTTGATAAGTTTGCACGTTATACCTATCCTAAATGCTTTGCCAGCTTTTTTATTCAAATGATAGCACAAGGAAAAAAAGAGTTGTTAGATAAAACAATAGAGTTATTGGATAATAAAAGTGAGGATAAAAATCAAACTAGAGAAATTGATAAATTTAAAGGTATATTTAAAAATCCTATGTTCTGGAGTAAGGTTAATGAATTATTAAATGAACATTATACAGTTGAGAAACACATTGCTTTTTGTCATTTTTGGATTTTTCGTTTATCTCAAAAATTTAGAAGTGATATTATCGAATTTTCTAAAGGGCAGGATCATTATGGATATATGAAATTATGTGAATTATCAAAGTTACAGGATGATAGTTCAAGTGAAGCTACAGTAAGTTCTAGTATTTCAGCATATGGTAATACTGAGTTATTAGGTATTATTAATTACTTTATAAGTGAGAGGATAACTTTTGACCATAATAGTGAAAACAATCTTTTTGAGCAAATTCACCAAAAAGTTGAACAAAAGTTGCCACAAATAGCAGAGGCTAAAAGGAATGTTATGACCGAATTGTTTCAGCATAACATACACAAAATGGTAGAAGATAATCCTAATGAATTATTAGCATTATTGAGAAATGCGCAAAAATATCATCCTTTAGGTACAGCATTAGTTACTGGTACAACAATAAATGGTGATGTATCAGTTGAAAGTGATTTCCATATGGAAGCAATAAGAAGCAACCTTGAGAAATTCTTAAGCAATAAAACTTGTGTAACTCCATCAGGCCCACTGTGCAATTATATAATGGAACCTATTGTAGATTTAACATATAATTATGTGCCAACTTCCATTATGTTAATACCTCTTGTAGGTTCAATATTGGCAGGAAATAGTTTAACTGTACTATATACTGCTTATGATGGAATTATCTTAGGCAACGCATAAGATGGTAATTTACCTAGATTAGATGCAGCACATACATTTTTCCTTCAAGGCACTCAAGTAATACCTTTAAAAAATGTATATGCAGTTTTTGGACCTATAATTTATTTTACATTAGTAGTTCCTGTTATAGCAGTTGAAAAAGCTTTTTGTAATAAAGTAGTACTACAGCCAGATACAGAAAAAATAATAACAACAATAGGTATAAGTACTAAAAATGAAGAAAAAATTGATATTAAATTACAAAATTTATCTTCATGTGAAGAGAAATTGTTAGCGGAATTTTGTTTAGAGTATGGTTTAGATTGTAATACAATTGATGGCAGTGAGCTTTAATAAATTAATATAACATAATGGAGATATATTATGATGAAAAGGGAAGATGGAGCTTTTGGGTCACCAAAAAGCAAGCCAAGTGAAAATAATTTGCGTCAGAAAGGTGCTTTTGGTACACCAATTAGAGGAGATATATCTGAGTTGCAAAGAGATGATCATAGTGGTGCATCTTCACAGCAAAATAGTGCTGCTGCTCAGCCACCTTTGCCTGAGCAAGCGCAGCAACATGCATTAGCAGCTGAGCATGATGCAGCAATAGGTAGCCACAATGGAGCAATTGAGGAATCACAAGCGCTAAATCTAGGTGGTTATGAAGAGTTTTTTGGTCTAAGCATGTGTATAGGATTTAGAGAAAAATCTGACGATAGTGAAGATTATGGCTGTAATATTATGTAAAGTGCAATGAATTAAAAGGTTTTTGTTGAAAACTGATATAGAGGAAAAAAGTTTTTTCGGAAGATTAACTACTTTTACCGTAAAAAGAGTAGTGTTAACCTTTAACGGTAATGTGCCTACCAAAAAAATTCTGTAAATGAACTATGTTAGAAATAACAATTCCTTTATTTTTTGTGATTCTAATTGTTGTGTTCTGAATTATTTTTCAATATATCTTTTTAATTCTAGAGGATTGATTCTTAATTTTGTTTTTTACCATATATCCAAATTTATTGTGAAATATATAAATGCTTTTTTCTTTAATATTTTATACTATTTTTTGTCAAAGCCTTAAAAAATAGTATAAAATATGTAGTAAGTTCATTAAAAATAAAATAAAAAACTTGACTATTTGTATTATTTTTGTACAATGCGATCGAATTTAATAGTATGAGGTGTTTGTTATGTTGTTATCATCGCTTTTATCTATACCAAAACATGCAACAAAGTATACATGTTGCGGACTACAATACATAGGTTTTCCATTAAAACAAATAAAAGAAACAATTGGAGCAACTGCAGCTGGAATTTCATTTATTGGCAGTAGCACATATTTATTTGAAGATACATCTAAAACTCTTATTGAGCAAATGGCTTGGAAAGCTGCAGGTAGTGCATTATCGACTGCAGTAATTGGAACCACTATTGGAAGCATTGCAGCTGGTGCTTTTACTGTAACTTCTCCTGTGGTTATAGCAACTACAGCTGCAACAGGTTCAGGATTGTTTTTAGTTGAAAAGATCCTAGGTAAAACAACGAGTGATTTGACAACTGCATTTATGCAACATGGAACTGCAGGTGTAGCTATGGAAACTGCGACAAGAAGTGCTGATTATGTATTGTATTCAGTATCACCAAAAGGGTATTGGGATAAAAATTACATTACGAGTGCTAAAAATATTGTGTTATCAGTAGATTCATTGAGAAGTGTTATCTCGGGGCAAGATACATGGATAGGACAAAACATGAAAGCAGCAAGTAATTACTTTAACGACAAATTTTTCAAATTCATTAAAAATAGCTATATTTTTAAAGCTCTTGATATTGCTTTTGATCTGTTTCTTGTATATAAGGCCCATGGCTTTGCTTCTGATTTATTTGATAGTGAAATGAAAGTGGTTACAAATAAATATCATTGTATGAGAGAGCTTAAAGCTATTAAAGCAGGCAATTTTAATTTAAATCATGTTGATGCACCAGAGACAGGTCTTACAGATAGTATGAGAGAAGCATTTAAGATTGATCAACAATTAAAAGCTATTGAAATACATAATTTAGATATTCCAAAACAGGTTGATAATGGTCCTGCTGTTATGGAAGTAACTTGGTTTGATGGAATGACTTCGAAAGTGTCTGGATTGTTAAATGATAGCATAAATTGTGTTGACCAAATTGCTGTTCAAGATATGCTCTCAAGTGCATTATAATTTGCAAAGGAGGGTATAGGCGCAATTGTTCGTAAACGCTAAAATATCCCCATCTTGACAAGTATTATCCGCCTTTCTTTGGGTTTCTTAAGTTTTTTGATAATTCTAAAAAAAATTTAATTTGATGATATTTTTTTATCAATATTATATGGAAGTAAATTTACTAACTCTTTTGGATCAGAATAATCATGAATATGATTCAGCAAATATTTTAAATAATCATAAGGATTAATCTTATTTACTTTGCAAGTTTCAATAATACTATAAATATTTGCACTAGCTTTAGCACCCTTAGTTGTTGCACAGAACATCCAATTTTTTCTGCCAACTGCAAATGGTTTTATAC
>NZ_RXFM01000086.1 GCF_003953955.1 Candidatus Aquarickettsia rohweri
CTTTTAGATGGAAGACTGCGTATTGATAATAATGATTCGGAGCGTAGTATAAAACCATTTGCAGTTGGCAGAAAAAATTGGATGTTCTGTGCAACAACTAAGGGTGCTAAAGCTAGTGCAAATATTTATAGTATTATTGAAACTTGCAAAGTAAATAAGATTAATCCTTATGATTATTTAAAATATTTGCTGAATCATATTCATGATTATTCTGATCCAAAAGAGTTAGTAAATTTACTTCCATATAATATTGATAAAAAAATATCATCAAATTAAATTTTTTTTAGAATTATCAAAAAACTTAAGAAACCCAAAGAAAGGCGGATAATACTTGTCAAGATGGGGATATTTTAGCGTTTACGTTATTTCTTAAATTTAATTGAAATTTCTTCATAATTTTTTTACATTTTAACATTCATCTGGATCTCGAGTACATAATATTGCATCGTTTATTTCAGAATTTGTATGTTCTTTTCCATCATTTAAAGTAATATAAGCTTTTTGAATTTTTTCCATCTTACTGTGATCCGGAAAACTATATAAACGTTCATTAATTAACATTTGCTGCTCAATGTTAAAATTACTCTTTGTAAAATCTTCACAATTATTAGTGAGTAGACTTTCTACATCATTATTAATACCTCCATTGTATTTATATACCTTTGGTAATAAAAAACAAATTTCATCTTTTTTTGCGTTATATTCAAATGGATATTCATCATTTTTTTTTCGCTCTTCTCCCTTTGCTTTTGACCTCTCTTAAGCCTCTTTATTTGCTTCTTTTTTTGCATCATCCATACCACGAAAAACTTTCTCAGCAATTTCTTTCTTATCTTGATTTTGATCTGGATGCACTAGCTTTTGAAAAGATCTCAAGCCATTTTCAGAACTGGGATTATAAAATATTATTTTGTTATCAGATATTTTATTAACTTGTATCGCCATTACAACCAGGACCTCTTTATCATTACTTATATATTAAAAACAAACATGCATAATGCCATTTTTAAGATTACTTGTCAAAAAACTAGACTAAAATCATCTTAATCAATGTACTAACTCACTATTATTTAATATATATCTTTAAGTTGCTATTACAACTAGTTCTATAATATTTAGTATTAATTTGCTTCAAATTCTTATCTAAAAAATAATGTACTTGATCTAAATATTGATTTTCACCTATATTTCTACAAAATAAATTTACTTTATTTTTTCCACCAAATATTTTTAGCAATTCAGTATATTTAAAACTTTTTCCAATTTTATTTTGAATTAACTTTGATGTTTTATACTGATTTTGCAAATACAAAATATTTTCAAAATATTCTGACTGGTTATAATTACTGCATGTACCATGTTTTTTCCATTCATGTTTTATCAAGTTAGGTGGCATTATCATCTTTATCTCATTAAATATTTTTTCATTAATTTTTTTTGAATCAAAATTACAATCTTCAATAGATTCACAACCTTTGCTATATTCACAATTATATGGCTGTTTTGATACAGAATAAACTTTATTTTTACTTGGCCATAAACCATGTGGAGATAAGTTTTTTTGCATAAATAATGTCAAATTTACACATTCATCTTTTGGTCCACCAAAGCAAAATGAAGGATACCAACTTTGTGCAAATATATAGTAATCAAAATCTCCAGATTTATGTTTATTTTTTGAAAAACAAACCTCAGGCACCCAAAAAATTTGTATCAAAAATAAAAACGCTATAATTAAAAATCTTATTAATTTTAAATTTTTATTTAATATGTAACCCATGATCTAATTTATTGTATTGTTTTATCTTCTTCACTCTAGTATAACTTCTGTTAGATTTTTTCGTAAGTGCTATAAATAAATTATAATGAAGCTTCTCGTTATACTTCTATATTTTATTATAATAATTTTAATTGGTGTTTTTACAACTAAAAAAGTAAAAACATCTAAAGACTTTGCTTTAGGTGGAAGAAAATTAAGTCCTATATCTACTGCTCTTGGAGCAGGTGCAGCCGACATGAGTGGGTGGATTATGATGGCACTTCCAGGAGCTGTATTATTAAATGGAATTCAAGAAATTTGGCTGCCAATAGGATTATCCATAGGGGCATATTTGAATTGGCAATTTATAGCAAGAATAATAAGAGTAAATACTAAAAAATATGGCGATTCAATCACTATATCTAGTTATTTGTCAAATAGATTTAATGATAATTCTAGAATATTAAAAATAACTGTATCTATAATTACAACGATTTTTTTTATTATTTACATAGCATCAGCTCTTGTTGCACTATCTTTCTTAATTGAAACCTATACTAAATTTAATTACTTATATTGTTTAATTTTCAGCTCTGCATTTGTACTGCTTTATACATCATTAGGAGGACTTACTACTATTAATAAAATTGATGTTATACAAGGAACACTAATGTTATTTTCATTATTATTAGTACCTATCACAATCATATTTAACTATGATTTCAACAACATTAATAATATTAATTTAAATATTACAAATCCATTCTCAAATCTTAATTATATTTCTATAATATCATTATTAAGCTGGGGTCTTGGCTATTTTGGCCAACCTCATATATTAGTAAGATTCATGGCTATAGATAAGTCAAAAACACTAAATATCTCTAAAAATATTTGTATGAGTTGGATGATTTTATCACTAATTGGATCTTTTTTTATTGGTTTATTTGGAAGATTATTATTTACTGATATAAATAATATTAACCCTGAAACAATATTTTTATTATCCGCAGATGCGTTATTTCCAAATTGGTTATCAGGAGTGATTTTAGCTGCAGTAATATCAGCAATAATGAGCACAATATCTGCCCAACTTCATGCTACATCTTGCTCATTAACAGAAAATTTCTCAATAAAAATATTAAATAAGTTAAATAAAGTATGGATAATAAGAATTATAATGTTTTTTATAATATTTATTTCTGCTACATATGCATCCAATCCTCAAAACACTGTACTTCAATTAGTATCTTTAGCTTGGGCAGGATTAGGAAGTGCATTTGGCCCAACAATTTTATTCTCATTATATTCCAAAAAGATGAATAAGTTAAGCGCCTTATGTGGAATTTTTTCTGGTGGATTTACTGTTATTTTTTGGCATATACTTAAGTCATATGGTGGTATCTTTAATTTATATGAAATCATACCAGGATTTGCAATTTCTTGCTTAACAATTTTTATCCTTAACCATTTTACTTGTAAAAATTAAATTTTATTATATTAGTATTGCTAACTAAAGGTATTAGAAAAATAGTATTTATGAAAATATCACATAAAATTGCTTTGACTTCAGTGCTTGGAAACTTAATAGAATATTTTGGTTTTACATTGTTTGCTATATTTGCAAAACAAATTGGACAATCATTTTTTCCAAAGTTAGATTCATTTACACAATTGATTTCTGTATTCATAATTTTTGGAACAGGGTTTCTATCTAGACCAATTGGAGCGGTTTTTTTTGGTCACTTTGGTGATAAAATAGGTAGGAAAAAAAGTTTAAGCTACACAATACTTGGCATGTCAATTATTACATTTTTGATAGCCATTACACCTGATTATGAATCAATAGGCATTTTAGCTCCAATTTTGTTACTATTTTTAAGGCTATCTCAAGGCTTCTTTGTTGGAGGAGAGGGGCCAGGTGCAGCTTTGTATATGCTTGAACATAGTAAAACTACAAATCATGGCTTCTCAGGCGGAATAATAATTGCATCTATAGTGTCTGGCTCTTTTTTAGCTGTTATTATAGGAATTTTAATTGATTCTCTCCAAATAAATAATTCTTTTAGTTGGAGAATACCATTTTTTGTTTCCTCTATTTTAGGCTTAATTGGTTTATATTTAAGATTTTCTCTTCCAGAAACGCAAGATTTCATAAATGCTAAAAAAGAAAAGAAAATTTTAAAATTACCAATTGTAAAAGTTTTTCAAAACTATTGGAAAGAAATGATATTAATTGCATCTCTAGGAGGTATCACTACATCTTTATCATATATTATTATGGCATTTTTAACACCTTATTTAGAAAAACAACTCAACATAGAACACATAAAAGCTTTAAAATACTCATCTATTTCAATATTTTCTTTTATAATATCTTTAATCATTCTAGGTAAAGTGTCTAATAAATTTAATCCTAGAAAATTTATTATTTTCTTCTCTTATTTATCTATTTTATTAACTATTCCAGCTTTTATTGCCATAAATAGTGATAATAGTATACTATTTATGTTAGGACTGTTGATATTTCCATTTTTAGGTGGAGGGCTTTGTGCACCAGCATATCCATATGCTATTAAAATTTTTAATACAGAAGTAAGATATAGTGGTGTAGGATTAAGTTATACAATCGGCATTGCTATCTTTGGTGGATTTTCACCAGTAATATGTTCATATTTAATAAAAACAACAGAGCTATACTACTCTCCAGCATTCTATATTATTTTTCTTGCACTAATTTATTTGTTTTTTGAAAAAATTATAGGATCTAGGACAAAGCTAAATTAAGCTTCTTAATATAAATTTTAAGTAATAATAATATGTTAAAAACTTTTATTTTAGAAAATTATTTATTTTTTAAAGCATTTCACATAATTTCAATTATTTCTTGGATGGCTGGACTATTATATCTTCCTAGAATTTTTGTTTACCATACAAAAGTCAAATATAAATCAGAATCTGATAAATTATTTAAAATTATGGAAAAAAAATTGTTGAAATTAATTATGTTACCAGCATTAATTTCAAGCCTATTAACTGGCATAATATTAATTTATATAATAGGAATGAAAGATAACACTTGGCTGCACATAAAATTGCTTTTTGTTATTTGCTTAATTTACATACATCATCTAATGGCAAAATATGCAAAAAATTTTTCCATTAATCAAAATAAACATAGCGAAAAATTTTTTAGAATCTTCAATGAAATCCCAGCAATTATGATGGCAATAATTGTATTTTTAGTAATTTATCAAAACTTTTAACTATAAAGAGAACTTTTGGGCGGGTTACCTTTAAGCACAATGATATAGATAAAATTGTTAGGAAGAAAATATGAGAAGAGATGTACTTAAAGGAACCCCATAACTAATTATTGGATAGTATAAGATATTAAATAGTATGTCAATGCTGATAATTCAATATTTTAATAAAAATAATTTTATTTTTTGTAAAATTTTTAAAAAATATTGAAATAAAAACTATTTATAATTTATTTTACTTTTAGATGGTGTGTAAGAGCACTAAATACACTATAATTTTGCAGAAAATACTGATTATAGTGCATTTAATTATAATTATCTTTATTCGGTTAAATCAGAAAATCTTTCATTAAGAACAATATTATCTACTAATGTAAGTTCATCTGAGTCATTTTCCATATATACAGCAATTCCTGTTTCTTCAAATTTTCCAGAAATGACGATATATGTCACGCCATGATCTTTATCTAAATGCACATCTTCTGGAGCTAATTCTTTTTTAGTGCAAAATAAATAAACTTTGTCTTCACTAGGATTAAAATTCCAAATAGTAGAGACTTTGCCATCTATAATTTTTGTACTGCACATACTGAAATATAAATGATCTTTTCCAGAACTTAAAATAAATGAATCTAACCCTCCTTTTCCAAAGATTTTAGACTTTGTATTTTCAGGAACAATGAATTTTTCATTTTTAGAAGTACCTTCAGTAAGTAGATGTGAAGCCATAACAGTAAATTGTGAAAAATCTTTCGTTAAAGCCTCCATATGATGGTGATGATGATTATCATGATCATCATCATGTGATGTATGAATAAAATAATTGTATAATGAGCTCCCTGCACCTCCTAACATACTTATAGAGATTAGTTCATAGTTTACATATTTAATCCCACCTTTAGAATATGCCAGCAAACTACCAGTACCTACTAATGCTGCTCCTAAAATATAACTCATATGATCACCATAAAAAAAATTAGAAGCAATTATATTGGTAGCTACACCAAAATTAACTACCTTTAATACTGGGGAGTTCACTACTGAAGATAATAACTTATTTTCTCCATAATAATATACTCCTGCACCAATTACAGAAACTGTTATAGTACCTTTAATATTTGCAACTATACCTGTTCCAAAAAAACTAGATGTTACTGCTGCTGCAGTATATACACAATGTGGACAAACCATATTTAAATACCTTTCTTTATGTTAAAATTGTAATATAGCAAATTTGTCAAGCAACCTAGAGCAGTGTGTATAAAATCAATTAAATATAAAAAGAACTTAAAATAACCTGAGCTGCAGATAAGAATTACTCTATAAA
>NZ_RXFM01000087.1 GCF_003953955.1 Candidatus Aquarickettsia rohweri
CTACAAGAATTCTGTGCCATTTATAAAATGTACTTCTCGGCACATTCTTTTGCTTACAAAATTCATATTTACTTACATTACTTTTTTTATATTCTTCTACTAGCTCTTTCCATTTTTCATTACTTATTCTTTTTTTCTAATAGCATCATTAGCCTCTATTTTTTTAGGCTTTTGTTCTACCACTTATTTTTATTCTTGCCTAGATGCCCTTATTTTAGCGCTTACATAGCAAGCCCATCATTTAAGCATACATTAGCAGTAAATACATTGAGTTCAATATCAAATCAGTTAGAAGCAAATCCGAGTTCAGAGCATAAAGCAGTTGGTGGAGTTGTAACAACAAAACAACTGTTAGAGAATTATACAGCAGGTGATGTGGGTAAAACTTATTATGAATCTGCATCATTAGTATTAGGAGCATTTTATGTTGGTAAAATAGCAACACAACTAAGTGCTTTGGGTGAAGCAGAGATTGAAATGCCTGAATTCAATCTATATAGTTTTTTTAGTAATAATCCTACAAGTGAAATTTGGCATAATTAATTTTAACTATCTCTTAGTTCAGCATTTAAATTTTGCTTCAAAACTTTTATAATTTTATTAGATATATCTTCAATTTCTTGATCAATTAAAGTTTTCAGCTTAGGTTGAAGCTTAACACTAAAAGCAACCGATTTTCTATTTAAAGTATCTTGCGGATCTTTATATACATCAAAGATATTAATACTCTCTAGCATATCAATTTTAAGAGATTTAATTGACTTTATTATTTCATTACTTTCAGTATCATCATCAATGTAAATAGCAAAATCCCTAGATATACTCTGCAATTGAGATAAAAACATAGGCTTTCTTTTTTCTAAGTTCTTATTAGGTAAATTATCAAAAAATATTTCGCCGCAATAAACATTTTGCTTCATATTAAATTTTTTTAAAATTTTAGGATGTAATTCACCAACATAACCAATTAATTTTTTACCAATATATAACGCTATGCTCTTACCTGGATGATAAATATTATTATCTACCTTATGTATAATAATATTTTGAGGCGACATCTTAATTTCATCAAGCAATGAAAATACATCATCTTTTAAATCATAAAAATCAAATTTCCTCTGTTTTGAGAATATATTTTTATCAATCGCATAACCTGTTCTAAGAATTGTTAAAGATTTCCTCTCAATTAAAGAATTATTATGATCATAATAAACTTTGCCTATTTCAAAAAAAGATAAATCTTTAATCCCCTTTAGTATATTATTTTTTACTGTTTGTAACAATCCAGGTATCAAGCTATTTCTCATAATAGCAAATTCATTACTAATTGGATTAGCTAACTTGATATCATCACCATTAGTAAATAAATTTGCATATGCTTGGCTAATAAAAGACCAAGATATTATCTCAAATAAATTTCTCCCAACAAGCATTTTTCTAAAAATAGATTCAAAATCATGAGTTTTAATTCTTAAATCTTCTATAGCATAAAGATATTTATTATTAGATTCTAAATTTTCCAATCCTTTTATTCTTATTATTTCTTCGGCAATATCTGCATTATTTTCAATATCTCCTTGCCTCCAGCTTGGTATATTAAAAATTTCATCCTTTTCCTTTAAAAATCCTAAATTAGAAAGAATTGAATCAATCTCATTTGTCATTAATTTAGATCCAAGAACTTTATTAATAACATTATAATTAATTTTTAATTGCTTAATATGTTTAGGCTCAGAACTTTTAATAAGTACTGAATTGCTAATATTACCACCACAATTTTCTAATAGCAGATTAACTAAATTATTTATAAAAGCAGCTGTATTAGCATGATCAATCCTTCTTTCAAATCTGAATGAGGATTCTGTTCTAATGTTTAACTTTCTTACAGATTTAGAAATTTGTTCAGGACTAAAGTTTGCAACTTCAATTAAAATATTCTTTGTGCTCTCATCAACCTTACTATCTGCACCACCAATAATACCAGCTATAGAAAGAATTTTTTCATCATCAGAAATAACCAATATATCTTTTGGCAAGTTATATTCATTATTATCCAATGACTTAAAAAATTCTCCTTCTTCAGAAAGTCTGATTTGAATGTTACCTTTAATCTTATCAGCATCATAAATATGATTAGGGCTACCAAATTCGTGCATAGAGAAGTTGGAGATATCAACTACTGGATTATGTGATTTTAAATCAACTAGCTTAAAAAATGACAATATATCACGTTTAATTTCTAAATTATTATTTATATTTTTTATTTTACAAAAAGCTATTTCATAACAATATTCACTATCTATGGAAATTTTTATACCATCTATATTTTGCCCAAATTCAAAATTATTTTGGGAAAAATTTAAATATTTAGACTTTAATTTACCTATATCTTTAGCTGATAAATCTCTTACAATACCATATACTGATGCACAATCGCCTCTATTTGGAGTTAAATTAATATCAATAACTATATCATTCAAATTATATACATCAGAAAATTTTGTACCTAATTTAATTTTATTATCTAGAACCTCAATAATACCATCATGATCATTACCAAGCAGTAATTCTTGTTCTGAACAAAGCATTCCATTACTATCCACCTCACGAATACTAGATTTTTTTATAACCATTTTATTACTTGGAATTACAGAACCAACAGGTGCAAGTACAACTTTCATTCCAGGTCTAACATTAGAAGCGCCACACACTATTTGTAAAATTTCTTTACCATTATTTACTTTACAAACACTTAATTTACTAGCATTAGGGTGCTTACACACTTCAATAATCTCAGCAATTATAAATTGTGAATAAATCTCTTCTTTATTATCGTAATCTTCAACCTCCAATCCAATATTAGAAAGTATCTCAAGAACAGTATTTAAATCTACACTTAAATCAATGAATGATTTAAGCCATTTATAAGTAAGCTTCATAAATTATTAACTGAAGTTTAGTTAAATTACTTTTTTATTTTTAATACTTTTATTAGTATAATACTTAATTTTAGGTTTAGAATTTAACTTAATTACATCAGAAGTAATTGTTATTTCTTTAATATTTTTCTTATTAGAAAAATCAAACATTAAATCAAGCAAAATATTCTCTAATATTGCTCTTAAACCTCTGGCACCAGTTTTTCTTTTGAAAGCAATTTTAGCTATTTCTTTAAATGCATTTTCCTCAAAATTTAATTTAATATCATTTAAATCAAATAATTTTTGATATTGTTGAATTAAAGAATTTTTTGGCTCTTTTAAAATTCTTATCAACATAGATTCATCAAGATCATTTATAGTAACAATCAATGGCAATCTTCCAATAAACTCAGGAATCAAACCATATTTAACTAAATCTTCTGGCTCAACACTATTAATAACATTTGATGCAGAAACATCTTCATCTTTATTTTTTACTACTGCTTCAAAACCAATAGAACTATTTTTCTTTCTCTGATTAATAATCTTATCAAGGCCACTAAAAGCTCCACTGCAAACAAATAATATATTTTTAGTATTAATTTGCAAGAATTCTTGTTGAGGGTGTTTTCTTCCTCCTTGAGGTGGAATAGATGCAACAGTACCTTCCATTAATTTTAACAGCGCCTGTTGCACTCCCTCTCCAGAAACATCTCGTGTTATTGATGGGCTTTCAGATTTCCTAGATATTTTATCAATTTCATCAATATAAATAATTCCCTTTTCTGCTTTTTCTAAATTATAATCAGCTGCTTGTAATAGCCTTACCAATATATTTTCTACATCTTCACCTACATATCCAGCTTCAGTTAATGTTGTTGCATCAGCTATAGCAAAAGGTACATTTAAAATTTTAGCAAGAGTTTGCATTAACAATGTTTTTCCACAACCTGTTGGACCAATTATTAATATATTTGATTTCGCAATTTCAACATCATGAAATTTATTATCAAATTTTGGCTTTTCAAATCTTTTATAATGATTATATACTGCTACTGATAACACTTTCTTTGCTCTTACTTGTCCAATAACATAGGAATCTAAGATCTCATATATTTTTTTAGGACTTATATCGCTTTTTATTAAATTTTTAGTCTCTAATTTATTCTCATTTAACGCTTGAGAACAAAGAGTAATACACTCATCACAAATATATACAGCTACTCCAGATAAAAGCTTTTTTACTTCATTTTGGCTTTTTCCACAAAACGAACAATATAATATTTCTGAATGTCCTTTATTCACTTTGAGTTACCGCTCTTTTAGTAATAATTTTATCTATTAATCCATATTTTTTAGCCTCTTCAGGAGACATAAAATTATCCCTATCTGCATCTTTTTCAATTTTTGAAGATTTTTGACCTGTATGATAACTAAGCAACTTATTAAGCTTATTTTTTAACTGTAATATTTCTTTTGCATGAATTTCAATATCTGTAGCTTGACCACGAAAACCTCCTATTGGCTGATGAATCATAATTCTTGAATTAGGTAAAGCAAATCTCTTACCTTTTTCCCCAGCAGTAAGAAGAAAAGACCCCATAGAACAAGCTTGACCAACACATAAAGTGGAAACATCAGATTTAATATATTGCATTGTATCATAAATTGCTAAACCTGCAGAAACCACTCCACCTGGAGAATTAATATACATAAAAATATCTTTATCAGGATTTTCTGATTCCAAAAACAGAAGCTGAGCAATAATAACTGATGCCATATTATCCTCAACTTGACCACTTAAAAAAACTATTCTTTCTTTTAGCAGCCTAGAAAATATATCAAAAGCTCTCTCGCTTTTAGGAGTTTGTTCAATTACAACAGGAATATAAGACATTTTTATATAACTAAATATATATTTATTTATCTTTAATTTTAGGCAAAACGTTTTTTACAAAATCATCCGTTGTCATTTCAATTTCATTTAATTTAACCTTAGATAAAATAAAATCTAAAGCTTTCTCCTCAAGAATTGGCCCTTTAATTTTTTCTAAATTTTCTGGATTTTTGTAAAATTCCAGTATCTTATCTTTTATTTGAGGATTATGATTTGCTTGAAGCTCAACTATTTTTCTTAATTCATCATCTGTTATAGAAATATTATTTTCTCTGGTCACTTCAACTATTATTAAGCCCAGCTTAACTCTCCTTTTTGCAATTTGTTTATACTCAGATTTTAATTCCTCATCAGATTTATCCTTTATATTCTCTTGTTTTCCCTTGTTTTTTTCCACTTCACTCCAGATAATTTCAAAATCTTGCTCAATCATTTTATTAGGTAAATCAAAATCATATTTCTTATCAACTTGATCAAAAAGTTCCTTTTTCATCTTTAACCTAATTGAATTCATGAAGTCAAAATTTAATTTTTGTTTTATTAATTCATTTAATTTTTCTTCAGATTCTACACCTAATTTCTTAAGCATTTCATCAGAAACTTTATCAATCAAAGCTAATTCTTGCACATCAACTATTTTAACTTTAAATACAGCTTTTTTATTTGCTATATCTTCTTTTGGATAATCTTTTGGGAACACTATATCAAAAGATTTTTCATCATTTAATTTACATCCAACTAAATTAGATTCAAAATCTGCTAAAAAAGTATTATCACCAATCACAAGCTCCATAGCATCAGCTTTATTACCATCAAAATCCTTACCCTCAATCTTACCATGGAAATTTATTTTTACTTTATCCCCTACTTTAGTCTTATAATTTGATTCAGCTTTTTTGTATTTTCTAAATTCTTTAAGTAAATTATTTTTTGTCTGAGTTATTTCATCATTAGAAATTTTTATATTTATTTTTTCAACCTCTATACTATCCCACTTTACTTCTGGAACTTCCGGCAATATTTCAAAGCCTATTTTAATAGATAGCCCCTTATCTTCATCAAATGATAGAACTTGCACATCAGGTTTCGAGTATGGAATAATTTTTTTGGAATCAATTAAATTTTTAATAGACTCAGAAATTTTTTCTTGTATTTGCTTACCTGTTTCTTCCTTCCCAACTTTTTGTCTTACAATACTAAGCGGCACCTTACCTTCTCTAAAACCTGGCATTTTAAATGTTTTTGCAGCTTTAGAAACACTTTCTTCAACTTTTGAATTAATTTCTTCAAACGGCACATGCACTTCAAATTCTTTAAAAAACTTTTCGTTTTGCAATTCTTTAATCGTCATTTGATTGATATTTTTATTTATATTCAAGTTTAACAGAATTTTTAAATATATTAAACAATTTTTTTAAATTATTTTTAATAGCAATA
>NZ_RXFM01000088.1 GCF_003953955.1 Candidatus Aquarickettsia rohweri
ATGTTAGTAAAATTTCTATAATTGCATGTGGAAGCTCTTACAATGCAGGTATGGTGGCAAAATATTGGTTTGAGAGTTATGCTAAAATTCCAGTTGAAATTGATTTTGCCTCAGAATTTAGAGCTAGAAATGTAATTTATGATAAAAAAGGAGTTTATATTTTTATTTCACAGTCTGGAGAAACTTTAGATACACTATCTGCACTAAAGGAGGCAAAAAAGCAAAATGTCACAACAATTGGATTGATTAATAATTTGAACAGTTCAATTGCAAATTTATCTGATTATTTAATTCCTATTGAAGCTGGTGTAGAAACATCTGTTGCAGCTACTAAAAGCTTTATAGCTCAATTAATGAAGTTGCTTAATTTAGTCTTAATGGCATCAAAGCAGAAAAATATTATTACTCAAAGTTCATATCTTGGAATGCTAAGTAATTTTAATTCTGAAATTGCTAAATTAGGTGATATTTTAAGTGTTAATAGAAAAATTATAGAGATTTCTAAAGCCATAACACAAGCAAAAAACGTAATTTTTATTGGTAGAAATCATATGTATCCTATTTGCTTAGAGGGGGCTTTAAAACTAAAAGAATTATCTTATTTGCCAGTTTTTGCAATTGCTGCAGGTGAGCTTAAACATGGCTCTATTGCACTTGTTGATGAATATTCATTAATTATAGGTCTTACGCCAAAAAACAATGTTTATAATAAAACTCTTTCAAGTATTGAGGAAGTAAAGGCTAGAGGAGCAAAAATTGTTTTACTTACTGATTCAAAAGATAATATAGATGTAGAATATTTATTTAATATGCCTAAGTGTTCTGATATTTTAGCTCCTTTATTTTATACTGTACCTTTGCAATTATTTGCGTATCAAACAGCATTAGGTTTGGGAAGAAATGTTGACAGACCAAGAAATTTAGCAAAATCAGTAACAGTTGAATAGATATTTTAATTACTGGATTGAATGCATTTACTATGTTCATTCGCAATGACGTTTTTATTTTTATCATCACGAAGGAGGTAGTTTTTTTCAATTTAGTCATCACGAGGTTGCGTAGCAACCGTGGTGATCCAGAATTGTTGCCACATTTACGTTTTGTTAATTTATTATTGGATTGTGACACTCACTCCGTGCTCTCGCAATGACAAATTGAGAAGATAAGTTCGTTCGCAATGATAAACAAGGGAAGGTGGATTGCCGCGAATGCCTAATCAGCATCCTCGCAATTGTAAAGGTTACACAAAAAAGAAGGGAAGGAATAAAAAAACTTCTCCTTAGTGAATACCAAAGAGCAGTAATGAAAAATAAATATGCTATATAGCTGTAACTAATTGAAGCAAAGTATGTGGTGTTTGAATCAACTTAGCTTCTGCAGCAATCGCAGCTGTTAATTTAGCTTGTTCTTGAGAGAAGTCTTTAGTTAATTCTGTGAAATCAGCATCCATAAACTGAGCTCTTGCAGCATCTACGTTTTCAATCGCTGTTGAAATACTATCTGCAACCATTCTAAATCTAGATTGATATGCACCAATCTTTGAATTGTAGTTGAACATAGTATCTAGTGCAGTTCTGATTAATTCTTGCCCATTTCTACCATCTTCTACAGTTTCAAGTTTTAATTTATCAATTCCAAGAGCTTTTGGAGAAACACTATCAAAATCAATTGAAATTTGCTGATTTGCTTCAGCACCAACCTGGAACACCATAGGAGATTGTTTTTGCTTTTGTGAATCAAATATGAAAATTTGACTTGCACTACCACCTGCCGGTGTTTCTGATACAACACCTCCATCAGCTAGACCAACTGCTGCGCCATCTTTATAAGTTGCTGGTGTTGTTCCTGCAGCTGGAGCATCTACCACTTGTGTTGTTACAGTTGTGACTTTATCTTTATCATCCACTTTAAACAAAGGTACACCATCTAAAGTTGAAACAGTTTTTGTTGAATCATCATATGCAAAAGCTTTATTTCCACTTAAGTCATTAATTCCAGTACCTGCAGAATCTAATAATAACTTATATTGCTCGCCTGAAGTTCCTTTTGAGTCAAACTTAATAAACATTGCTGTGTTTGTACTATCCATAATAGCGTTATTGTACAAACTATAATTCAGTTTATTATCTCCTTCAATTGGTGTGCTAACTTGTTTAGTTGAGCCATCGATTAGGTTCCTACCGTTAAAGTTAGTAGCTGTAGCAATACGTTCAACCTCAGCTTTTAATTGTTGAGTTTCAAGGTTAATCAATTTTCTATCAGAGTCAGTAGCACTTCCTGTTAATGCCATGATTGATAATTGATCAAGTCTTTTTAAAATTTTTACCACACCTTTAGCACCACCGTATGCAATGTTTAACACCACTGATGCTTGGTGAGCACTTTTTAATGACTCTTTTTGTAGACCTAAATTTACTTCTAGTTTTGTACCGATTGCAAGACCTGCTGGATCTTCATAAGGAAATAATATACCTTGCCCAGAAGATAACTTATTTGCTATTGTAGAGGAATCTTCTAGAATTTTGCCGATGGCATCTTGTACACCAGCTGTTTGTGTATTAGTAATTGATGGTATAGACATTGTCTTTCTCCAATTTAGTTATTTAACGAGACTACTGTCAAATTAAACTTATCTAATAAGCAACGTAATACAAGATTGATAATAAAAAACCAAACCCCTTTTACATACTACTCACGATAAATTACGACTTCTGTCGTTATTCTTATAATAAAACGTTAGCATGCTAAAAAGTAATTGCAAGCTTTTATTTAGATTTAATAATTTTAATTTTTAGATTGTCAAGAGCATTAACATGCTCTCGCAATTACAATTTTAATTTAGCCATCACGAGCCCATTTTGTACTTCTTTTTGTCATCACGAGGTACTTTTTTTCAATTTAGTCATCACGAGGTTGCGTAGCAACCGTGGTGATCCAGGAATGTTTCCTCGTTTATGTTTGTGAAGTATTTCTGGATTGCCGCACTCACTGCATTCGTTCGCAATGACAAGTAATGAATAAATTTTTTAATTTAATCATCACGAGGTTGCGTAGCAACCGTGGTGATCCAGGAATGTTTCCTCATTTATGTTTGTGAAGTATTTCTGGATTGCCGCACTCACTGCATTCGTTCGCAATGACAAGTAATGAATAAATTATTCTTTAAAAATATTTATTTATGATGTAAAAAATTCTTATCGAGTTTTTATAAAAATTGCTAATGAATAAACAAGAAGAAATATCTTTTAATAGTATTTCAAATTCTATTCTTACTCCTATGATGAAGCAATATTTAGGAATTAAATCAGCTCATAAAGACTATTTGCTTTTTTATAGATTAGGAGATTTTTATGAATTATTTTTTGAAGATGCACAAGTCGCGTCAAAAATTTTAGACATAGTGCTTACTAAAAGAGGAAAACAGAATGGTGATAACATACCAATGTGTGGTGTGCCATATCATAGTGCAACACATTACATTAATAGATTACTTAAAAAGGGTTATAGTATTGCAATATGTGAACAACTAGAATCTCCTGAAGAAGCAAAAAAAAGGGGGTATAAATCTGTTGTAAGAAGAGAAGTTATGCAGATCATTACACCTGGTACATTAATGGAGGAAAAATTATTAGATTCGAAAAATACAAATTACCTTACATCAATTGCTGAGGAAAAAGGTAATTATTCTATTGCGTGGGTTGAGCTTACAACAGGAGATTTTTATGTTACTACTTGTAGCAAAAATCAGGTTGTAAATGAGATATCACGACTAAGTCCAAAAGAAGTTTTAGTATCATATAAACTTTCAAGTGATCCTATTTTTATGAATTATAAAAATATTATAACTGTTAGAAGCAATAATATATATGATCATAAAAATTGCCTGCAAAGAATAGTTCAATATTATAATGTCAATTCCATTAAAAGCCTTGGAGAATTTAGCAAAGAACAATTAGTTTCAGCAGGAGCATTGATAGAATATATTATTCATACTCAAAAAAATAATTTACCAAAGTTAAAAGTATTGCAAAAGCTAGAGAGAGAGTATTTTGTTGAAATAGATGCTTCTACTAGAATTAACCTTGAGTTTGATAAAAATTCTATAAATAAGGAATTTAATTTGTTAAATGTTATTGATAAAACAGTTACTTCAGCAGGAGCAAGATTACTAAAAACTAGATTAAATTCACCACTTAAAAATTCATCCGTAATCAATAAAAGGTTAGATTGTGTAAGCTTTTTTTATAATAAAACCGAACTTCGAACAAAAATTAGGGAATATTTAAAATTTTTTCCTGATGTTCAAAGATCATTATCTAAAATTTTTATTAATAAAGCAATACCAAGAGATTTAGATATCATAAAAAATGGCTTAAAAATTTCAACAATGATTAGTGAATTACTAAGAATAAATGGTGAAAATTTAATTGATGGAATAAATTCTCTAATTTCTCAAATATATGGTTATAATCAATTAGTTGATGAATTAGAGCAAGCTTTAATTCCATGTGATAATATTATAGAAAATCAAGCATTTATTAAAAAAGGATATAATAAATATTTAGATGAGCTATATGATTTAAAGTATAATTCAAATCAAACAATTAATGAATTAAGGGATAAATATAGACACAAAACAGGTGTGCAAAATTTAAAAATAGCTAAAAACAATATTTTTGGATATTTTGTTGAAGTGACAAGTTTGAATTCAAGTAAATTGGATGAAAAATTATTTATTCATAAGCAGACTTTAGGAAATTCAGTAAGATTTTTTACAGATGAATTGAAGAATTTAGAAAATATTATTCTTAATTGTGATACTAAAATTACTAACTTGGAAAAGGAAATATTTTGTAAGCTTTGTGATAAAGTGAAGCATTATTTTGATGAGATCAATTTAGTTATTGATAGCATAGCAAATCTTGATTTTTATAGTGCTCTTAGTGAAATTGCTATTCAAAATAAATATATTAGACCTATACTTGATGATAGCAATACATTTTTTATTGAAGAAGGTCGTCACCCTGTAGTGGAAAATTTTCAAAGAGAAAATTTTATTCCAAATTCTGCTAACATTACTGATGAAGAGAAGATATGGTTAATTACAGGGCCTAATATGGCTGGGAAAAGTACTTTTTTAAGACAAAATGCTTTAATTTGTATTCTTGCTCAAATTGGTAGCTACGTGCCTGCAAAAAGAGTGCATATAGGAGTTGTTGATAAAATATTTAGCAGAATTGGTGCTGCAGATAATATTGCAAAAGGTGAATCAACATTTATGGTAGAAATGACAGAAACAGCATACATTATAAATAATGTAACTGAAAAATCATTTGTTATTCTTGATGAAATTGGCAGAGGTACATCTACTCACGATGGCATATCTATTGCTTGGGCTGTGTTTGAATATTTATATAATCATATTAATTGTAGGGCATTATTTGCAACTCATTATCATGAGTTAACACAACTAAATAATAAGTTAGCTAGGATTGCAAATTATACTATGGAAGTAAAAGAATGGAATAAAGATATTATTTTTTTACATAAAATTATACCTGGTGTTGCAGATAGTTCATATGGAATTCATGTTGCAGAATTAGCAGGTTTACCAAAAAAAGTTATTAACTCTGCAAAACAAATTTTAACTAATTTTGAAAAAAAAGAACCCGTTCAAGTCAAAGATAATTATCAAGAAGATATAGTTTATAAAGAAAATGAGATTTTAAAAATTCTTAAAAATGTAGATATAAATAATATTACTCCTATTGAAGCTCAAAAAATATTATATGAACTGAAGAGCAAAGTTAATTTTAAAGAATAACCCGAACTGCAGATAAGAAATAAGAAATTTATAGCAAATCTTGTAATCATGAAGAGTAATGTCTCTCAACAGTTATCACAAAGGAGGAATGTATATAACTCAACAGTCATCACAAAGGAGAGATATTGTATCCTACCTCCCATAGTCATCACGAGGGAGAGCTTTAGCTCGACTGTGGTGATCCATAACTATTATCGCATTTATATTTGTTGATGCTTTACTTGATTGCCACGAGCACTTTGTGCACTCGCAATGACTATATAGGTAAGCGCTAAAATAAGGGCATCTAGGCAAGAATAAAAATAAGTGGTAGAACAAAAGCCTAAAAAAATAGAGGCTAATGATGCTATTAGAAAAAAAGAAAAAAAGAATAAGTAATGAAAAATGGAAAGAGCTAGTAGAAGAATATAAAAAAAG
>NZ_RXFM01000009.1 GCF_003953955.1 Candidatus Aquarickettsia rohweri
CTACCTGACTAAGCTTATCTATTGATTTGCGCATATCACATGCTTGATTATATATAAATATTTTGGTTCTTATACTTCCTATTAACATTCTAAAATTCCTACTATCGCTTTAATCTCTTCTATTTTGCATCCTTTATTAAACCCTATTCTTATCCCCTTTTTACTTTCTATTATCATCTCTGATTTTATTTCTTCACTTCTTTCTTCTTCGCATTCTTTCACTCTTATTGGTATAAATTTATTTTTTACTGTATTTCTTTTATTTTCTACAAGAATTCTGTGCCATTTATAAAATGTACTTCTCGGCACATTCTTTTGCTTAAAAAATTCATATTTACTTACATTACTTTTTTTATATTCTTCTACTAGCTCTTTCCATTTTTCATTACTTATTCTTTTTTTCTTTTTTTCTAATAGCATCATTAGCCTCTATTTTTTTAGGCTTTTGTTCTACCACTTATTTTTATTCTTGCCTAGATGCCCTTATTTTAGCGCTTACTTATTAATATAGTTTATTTTTATAATTCATCATGAACCATTATATTGTCTGGCCCAACATTAATTTCTATAGCCGCAGATTTTTGATTATCTGAGAAAGTGCTCTGTAAATAATACTTATAGTGTCCATCAGGACTTTTTTCCTTTATTTTTTCTTCAAAAGAATTATTACCTGGTTCTAATGTTGCAATTTTATTATTTGCGTCTACCCCCAAATAACTATATACATCAAAAGATGATCGTTCACAATTTTCTTTATCACTATCAATACTCCAATCAAAAGATAAAATCATATCTTTTTGATTAAAGCTCTTGCTAATTAACTTAGTTGAATCTTTGCAAATTTCTACTGGATTCTTTAAAGGCATATATAGCTTTGAAATAACAGGGAAATGATCTGATGGATATTGTGTTACATGCTCATCTTTAGACCATTGTCTTGAAGCATGTATTATTATAGCTTTGTTTTTTTCAGGATCTGAAAAAAAGGCATAATCTGGAATAAAAATATGATCTATTCTATTATAGTTACCATCAGGACCTCCACTCCAATTGTGAAAAGTTGCACGATTATCATTAGGATTGAAATTATTTTCTTCTGGTTTTGGCGCAAAAATATCAACTAACCCATTACCTACTTTACACCCCATACCTTGAATTTCTTCATGTCTACCATCTGATCTACAATTAGCATTAAAATCTCCCATTAAAATTACTGGAGAATCTGGATTATCTTGTCTTATTTTTTGCAAATTTTCATCAATTTTCGGATAACTAGCTCTTTCATCTCTGCCCACATGAAGATGAGTATTGCAAACAAAAACATTTTTACTACTTTCTACAATTTCACTAAATAAACCACATTTAACATATCTAGGTCCCCATTGATCTCCAGTTACTTCAAATGAGTAGTTATTTTTCAGATTCCAACTATCAGCTTTATACAATAATAATGCACCATTTCCAGGAACTTGTTTATAGTTCAAACCAGACATATTAGACATTATATAGTCCATTTGAAAGCCACCAGCTTCCTGAATACCTATAAAATCCATAACACCTATTTTTTCACCACTATCAGTATTTTCTTCACCTTTTAAAATTGAAAGAACAAAATCTTTCCTTTCATTCCATTCCTTTTGTCTATCATCTCCACCTGCAGGTGAGATACGAACATTAAATGTCATTATATTTAACGATAAATCAGCACTATTACTCTTTGCACCTTGATTATTTATTTTTTCATCATTTAACTCTTCTCTTTTAACCATTTCTTCCTTAACCGTGACCTTCAGTGACTCTGAAGTCCTACTATCTGCAAAGTAAGCAGCAACATAATAATCATATTTTGAACTACCAGAAACTTCTTCTGTAAAAGTAGCTTGAGTATTATCAAGAGTAGTTATTAAATTATCGTAATGAACTCCTTTATAATTATATACTAAGTATTTCATTACAGGACATTCTTTATCTTTTTGATCAACCTCCCATTTAAAAGAGACAGCACCATCTTTATATTTTGGAGACTCAATAAGAACCGGTTTTGATGGATTTTTAGTACAATAATCTATTTTAGTGTAATCTACTGTTACACTTATTGGAAAATGGTCAGTTGGATATTGTGTTTGTCCATCTTTCGTACGAGTATATATTCCTATAACCGGGTTATAATTACCTTCTCCAAGATTGTTTGGAACAAAAATATGGTCGATCAATCTAGTATAACCTTTCTCATGATGATCACCTACATATACATTATGTTTGAAGTGATTGCCTTGTTTTACTCCATGACCTGTTCCTGAAACATCACCTTGCTTAAAATCTCTATCAAAGTTATACATTTCAGGTTTTGATGCAAAAACAGCCACTAACCCATTGTAAATTTTACAACCACTCTTTCCATCTGGACCACAATGACCATTAAAATCTCCCAAAAAGTATACAGGATCGGTTGTATGATCTATTATAATTTCATTAAACAACTTATGCCTAATTATTTCAAAAGTTTTGGTTTCTTGCCTATCTGTAGTAGCATGTGTATTACAAAAATAAACCCCTATTTGCGCTTCCTCTTTAAGTTTAAAGTATGCACAAACAGCATACCTATCATCTCCTAAGTCTATTTGGGGGAATCTTTCATTAATATCCCATACTTTTTCATTATAAAAAATAGTTGCTGGATATAACTCACCATCTTCTTTACGTAATAATGCTAAATTACTTTTTTTAACATTTTGTTCTATATAACCTAATTGAGACTTTTCATAAGGTGCATTATGATCTCTACAATTATCCACGACATTATTTTGAGCTTCCTGTACACCTAAAAAATCTAACTCTGCCTTATTTATTGTTTCAACAAAAAAATCCTTCCTTGATGCCCAACTTTCTGTTCCAGGGTCACACGCTTCTGCAACTCGAGCATTAAAAGTCATTAAATTTATTTTTTTAGCCATAATTAATAATCCCCAATATTTAAATTACAGTTTTATTATGTATTACTTTAATTCTATTAACAACCTAAAGTAATGTCTAATATTTTTATATGTTTTATAAATTATATGACTATGTAAAGTAAAATTCTTCTCATCTATAGAAAAATCATTGATTAAATTAAGAAAAATATTTCACTTAAAACCAGAGTATTTTCGAATACTTAAATAAAATATATAAGCTAATTATCTTGATATATTAAAGGATTTATCTGAATACTATATTTGTCTTTTAATTTTTTTATAATATCATCTAAAATTATCTCTTGCTCCATTTGCTGTATCTGAGCTTCATATAATTGCTTGTGCTTTTCTACTTTAGATTCAGGCGGTAAAATAACTTTTTTCAAATTAGCAATTAAAACCACTTTTTTCGAATAATCTATAAAAGGCTTAGTATATTCATTAACTTTTAGCTCAAAAATAGATTTATAAAAATCTAAAGGGATATTTTTATTCACACCATTGCCAGATAGTTGTATATTAGTAATATTAGTATTAGCAAAATCAAATAAGGATTTATTATATGTTGAATTTAATGGTTCTTTACTAGAGACTTTCAACTTATTTATAATTGTTTTTAATTGATTGTCATACCATATCTCTTTTAAATCTAGCTTTATTTCTTCTAATTTTCGATCTTTTTCAGGAAATATTTTTTTTACTTTAAGAATACAAAATTTATTTGAACTAATTGGGAATAAATGACTTTGAAAATTTAATTTTGTATCAAATGCATTTTTTATAAATTGTTCTGTTTCAATTAGACTATTATTATTAACATTATTTTCACTTTTTATTATATCAGTTGTTTCTAATGTCAAATTATAATTCTTAGCTATATATTCAATACTTTTACCTTGCTTTACCTCACTCTGTATTTTTTTAATTATGTCTAAGAACTTATTAAACGATAACTGCTTTAAATACTCATTTCTTAGAGTATCTTTTACGTCATTAAACTCTTTCTTTTTTTTAGGTATGATTTTTTCTACTTTAAAAATATAAAGTCCAAGTGGAGTTTCAATTACTTCACTTGTTTCACCTATTTTAAGACTAAAAAGCTTTTCAGATATATCTTCATCAAAATCGTTATACGTAATAATTCCTAAATTATCATTCTTAAACTTGGGGGCATATTTTTTTGTTACTGCTTTAAAATCAGCTCCTTTCAGCAATTCATTTTTAGCTTTAGTTGCTCTATCTAAAGAGTCTAATTGAATTTGACTTACATCCCTTTTTTCTGGTTCAACAAATAAAAAACTTTTTTCATCATATAGCTTTTTTAAATCTGCATCACTAACATGATCAATATCGTGCTTCAGTAACTCCGAAGAAATTAAAACATAATCTATAATTCTTTTCTCAGGAATTTTAAAACTATTTTTATTTTCCTCATATATTGTTTTTAATTCAGCTTCATCAGGATCATGGGGTAATTTAAAAGATGAAAATGGAATTTTTATTAATTTTATATCTCTTGTATGTAAAACATCTTGTAAAATAATTTGAATTAAGCCTGGTGTTATAACATTATGAGCTGAAATTGAATTAATAAATGTAGATCTAATAATATTTTCTTTTAACTTATCGATAAAATCTTGTTCAGATATACCATAGCTTTGAATAAATTTATCAAAAATATCTTTATTAAACTTTCCATCTTTAAAGAATACAGGTATTTTTATAATTTCTTTCTTAACTGTATTATCATTTGCTACAATGCCTAAACTTTTAGCTTCAAGTAAAATCAAAGTACTATTGATAATATCATTAATAACGCTACCTTTTAATTGCAGTATCTCAGTTTTAGGTATATCTTTTCCATATTTTAACTTAGATTCTTTTACAGCCTCTTGTAAAATTTTATTAAATTGCTGAAAAGAATATTCTAGATCTGAAATTTTTATTGCGTAATTTGCTTCTTTTTTACTAAAAATATCACCTAACCCACCAAAAGCAAAGGCTAGAATTAATAGTAAAAGTAATAACTTTATTATATTTTTAAAAAATTTACTTTGAATCACTACTTTTATTTTGAGGTAAGTTTATATCGATTGATTTCAATTCCTTATTTAATTTGGTAATTATATCATCTGTAATATCAATAGAATCATCACTATATAATGTTGCAGCTTTATTAAAAATTATGGTTATATTTTTTTCTTTAGCTAATACATTAACAATTTTCTTTAAATTATCATCTAAGATTTGATTAATATTATGAACCTTTTTATCAATTTTAACCCTTTGATCATAAAACTTTTTTTGCAACTCTTCTTCCTCTTTTGCCAACTCATCTCTTTTACGATTGTACTCCTTTGATGACATCACATTCTTTTTCTTTTCTAAATCTTCAACTTTTTTAGAAAAACTTTTTCCAACCTGAGTAACTGATTCATCATAATTCTTTATCTCATTTCCTACTAACTTACTAGCTTCAGTATATGCCGTAGATTTTTCAGTAATTTTACTAGTATCAATTATACCTATTTTAGTTTGAGCACAAGCATTTTCAATTAAAAATAAAAAAGCAAAAGCTGATATAAATTTTAAAAACTTCATTTTAAACTCCAAAATAATTACTAAAAATACGTTCCAATACTAAATCTTACTCTTGATACATTGTCAAATGATTCCTTTCTAAAGGGTATGCCATAATCTAATTTTATTACACCAAGAGGAGAATCCCATACCAGTCCAATACCATACGATGCTCTGATTTTCTTACTATTATGTATATAATCACGATTTAATGTGTCATTTTTACATAATGGCTCAGGACTTACATTTACATCAGGTTTTTTACTATAATCACTACATGTACAATTAGCACATTTTTTACACTTATATTTAGCTGCATCTGTGTCAAATAAAGTTCCAAAATCAGTAAATACCACTCCCTTCATTCCAAATTCTTCAGGAAGACCAATAGGAAATGATACTTCTGCAGTACCTGTAAAAAATGTTTTGCCCCCAAGTGCATCTTGATCATTATTACCATTATATTTTTTAACTCTTGGACCTATGCCAGACACATCAAATCCTCTAATATATTCTTCTCCAACAAAAAAGCTATCGTTAATATTAACATATTTGTCACCAAGCCCTCTTATATTACCAACCCTTCCTATTAAATTTAATACAATATTATCTTTATATAATGGTTTATAAAAACTAGTATATAATTGATTTTGAAGATATTTTACATTTCCACCAACACCTGCAAAATTTTGACTAAATTTAATTATATACCCCTTTGTTGGACTAACTCTACTGTTTAATTTATCATAAGTGAGTGAGTGACCAATCGAAGACAATGTGGTTTTTATTGGCTGAGCCTTTAAAAATACAGATGCTTTATCAATTTTTTCAGCTTTTTCTTTTTTTATGGAATAATTAAGATTATGATATAAATATTCATTAATATCATATCCCATTCTAAGAGATATACCTTTGTTTTTAGCACTAAAAGAACTTTGATTAGTTTTATCTTGAGATGTAGTAAAAATATCAAATCCAACAGATAGATTACGGTCCATAAATTTAGGCTCAGTAAAGCTGAATGAAATATCTGAACTTTTTTTAGCCTTATTAAAATCAAATTCTACAACCTGACCTTTACCTAAGAAATTATATTCAGATAATGTAGTTGACCCAATTGGTCCTGAAGCAGTGTTATATCCAATAGCAAATCGCATAGAACCAGTAGATGTTTCTTTAACTTTTATATCTAAATCTAATTTATCATCTTCATAAGTCTGCTTATTTTCAAATTCTACAGATCTAAAATAGCCTAAATTTCCAACTTTTTGTTTAGATCTTTGAATTTTTGACAAATTAAATGGATCACCTTCATAAAATTTCAATTCCCTCCTAATAACCCTATCTAACGTTCTAGTATTACCCGTTATATTAATATTTTTTATAAAATATTTAGATGTTTCATTAATTGTAAAATTCACATTAACAATTCTATTTTTATCATCTTTATCTAATTTATAATCAACATTTATAAATGTATATCCCTTATCACCTAAAAAGTTAGTCATCTCATCAATAGAATCATCAATCAAATTATCATTAAAAACTTCCCCTTCTTTAAACTTAATAAACCTTTTTAAATCTGATTGATTTATATCTCTTATTTTGCAATCAATTAATGATTTTCCAAAATTAAATTTTTCCCCCTCATCAATTATATATGTTAATAAAAAAGATTCAGCATTTGGTGTAATTTCTACAGTAGATGATAAAACCTTAAAATTAGCATACCCTTCCTGCATATAGCGCTCTTTTAATAATTCTTTATCTAACATCATTCTATCTTGGTCATACAAATCACTAGAAGAAAAAAATCTATACCAAGCTGCTTCACGTGATGCTATAGTTTGTAGCAAATCTTTTTGTGAAAAATTTTTATTACCATAAAAGGTAATTTTTTTAATTTTTGGTTTTTCACCTTCATTAATAAAAATAGTTATATCTACTGTATCAGCATCTTGTTTTTTTAAAGAGGAATGAACTGAGGCAGAAAAATAGCCCATTTTTTTATATGTAGACTCAATTCTTTTAATGTCCGTATCTAATTGAAATTTAGAATAAATATTTCCAATTTTGGTTTGAAGTTCCTGCTTTATGGTTGTATCTTTAATTTTTTTACTACCTTCTATAGATATGCTTCTAACTATAGGATTTTCTTGCACTTTAACGGCAATAGTATTATTTGATATTTGCGTAATTGATATATCAGAAAAAAATCCCTGAGAATACAAACTTCTTATTGAGTTATCAATACTATTTTGAGTAACTTTTGAACCAACTTTAAAATCTAAATAATATATAATAGTAGCAGTTGGAACCCTTTTATTTCCAATAACTTCAATTTTATTTACAATTTCTGATGCTTGTAAATTTAAAAACTGAAAACAAAAAACAAAAGCAAAAATAAATTTATACAATAATCTCATTATATCTTAACTTAATAATAATTTAATTTTAGTGAAAAACTCCATCTCTTTTAAATCATTCCAAAAGGCAGTAAACATTATCATAATTAAGATAGCAAAACCAATTTTAAAACATAATTCTTGAATTTTATAATTAATTGGCTTTCTTATAATGCCTTCTATAGCGTAAAAAAACAAATGTCCACCATCAAGCATCGGAATTGGTAGTAAATTCATAAATCCTAAATTAAGAGATATAATTGCTATGAAATAAAGTGCCGCAAAAACACCTTGATTTGACATATCTTCTGAAAGCTTAGCAATTTTTATTGGCCCACCAATACTATCCGTTCCCACTTTTAAGGAAACAACTTTACCTATAAATTTTAAAAATAAGTATGTATAATCTAGTACCTGTAAAAAAGAGCTTTTAACTGCTTCAGCAAAATTTACATCTCTAGAAGAATATTTTTCAAAAGTTACTCCAATTAAGCGCATTTTTTTAGCTTCACCAAATATATTTTTACCTTTCGCTTCATTTGCTGTCAATTTAACACTAGAATATGAGTTGTTACGAATAAAACCTACTGTAACATCGCCACTTGGACTTGCATTGATTTTATTACTAATATCAAATGCTGAATTAATTTTTTCTCCATTAATATCTACTATAAAATCACCTACTTTTAAACCTGCCACCTCTGCTGAAGAGTGTTCCATAATTTTTGTAATTTCAGGTTTAATTTCCTTAACTCCACTAAATATAGAAATTACAACAAAAAGTAAAAATGTTAAGAGATAGTTAGCAAAAGGCCCACCAAAGACTATCAGTGATTTTTGCCATAATTTTTTATTATGAACAGAAGATTGTCTTTCTTCTTCAGACATTGTTTTAAGCTTTTTTTGATCTGGAACACTGGCTACATTTTCATCACCATACATCTTTACATATCCACCTAAAGGTATCACAGCAATTTGCCATTTAGTATCTTTGCTATCTTTCCATGTTATAAGTGGTTTACCAAACCCTATTGAAAAGACCTCAACCTTAACACCAAATAACCTTGCAAATAAAAAATGTCCCAATTCGTGTATAAAAACTATTGGAGTGATAAATACTATAAACCAAAATAATGCTGTCATTGGAACAAAAAATATATTGAATATACTAAATAGCAATAAATGAACTATTTTACAATTGAAATTTTAAACAAAAGATTGCTTTTTAATTTCATAGCTTTAAAATCTTATTAATATAAAAATTACCTATTAAAATCTAAAAATTATGATTAAGTTAAAATACGTATTGTTAATATCGCTATTTTTCACAATTATTTTGAGTGGATGTGCAAAAAAAAGCAATTATGGCACTAACGAAAAAAATTTTCAAAATAAACGTTACCCAAGAGACAATGAGTTTATTATGAATGGAGGTTATAAAATAAAACTACCAACTAACCCATTCATTAGTTCAAAAGAAGCTGTTGAGGTATATAACAAAAATAATAGTAATTCACTAAATAACATTCCAAAAGTACCAGAAAATTTAAAGAAAAATTAATTACTAAATAATAATGAAGTTACTTGATTTAAATATATTTGATGATGAGATAAAAAAATTAACTTCAATATTAAAAACAAAATTTAATATTATTCCAAAATTTGGAGTTGAGATCGAGTTTTATTTAAGGCATAAAACAGATAAGTTATCAAAAAATGAAATTATAGAAGATTTTAAAAACGATGTTCAAAAATACGACCTAACTTTTTCTGAAGAAAAAGGCCTTGACCAATTTGAAATTCAACTTGAACCTTCAACTAATAGCTTAATGCTAATCAATAAAATAAAAAAAGTTAAACTTAATCTACAAAAAATTGCTAATAAGCATAATTTAAAAATAATATTTAGACCTAAGCCATTTTTAGGAACATATGGCTCTAGCATGCATTTTCATTTAAGTTTATATAATGATAAAAACCATAATGTATTTTCAGATGATACAATAAATACAAATATGTTTCTTAATAATGTTACTAATTCAATTCTTTTAATACTTAATCAGTCTTTATATTTAATATGTGGCGATAATTTTGAAGAATATAGTAGATTTACTCCTAATTTTATGGCTCCAGTTAATATTAGTTGGGGTAGCAATAATAGAACTACAGCGGTAAGAATACCAGATAGCGACATAAATAGCCGAAGATTAGAATTTCGAATTCCATCAGCTTCATGTGATCCACAAAAAATTATATTTTTTCTACTTGTTGCAGTATTAGATGCTCAAAAAAATCCAAAAGCAACTATCGACAGGGTATATGGCAATGCTGCTGATTCACAATATAAATTTAATGAATTATTCAACAGCCCAAGCATTGCAAAAGAAAACTACAGATTAGATGAGATTTACACAAAATTACTAAGTTAATTTCAAATAAAAGCATCTGATTTATTTTAACTTGACAATACAATTTTTATTTTTAAGATGTGCGAGAAGAAAGTACTTTTAATCCTTTTTTTACTAACATTAAGCTTTAATTTAGTACATGTTAAAAATTGCAATTTTAAAAGCGGATCATATTCCTGAATCCAGATGGCAATATTCAGGAGGGGATTATCCAGAAATGATTAAAAAATTTTTTGTTACCACAGGTAAAAATATTAATTTTTTATCATTTGATGTAAGTAATAAACAATATCCTTTAGAATTCAGTGAAATTGATTGCTTTATAATTACTGGAAGTAGAGCAAATTTATGTGATAATAAAGATTGGATTAATGAGTTAAAAGTAAGAATATTAGAATACTATAAATTAAGAAAAAAAATTATAGGTATTTGTTTTGGTCACCAACTTTTAGCTGAGTTATTTGGTGGAAAAGTAGAAAAATCAAAGCAGGGGTTAAATATTGGCATACAAACATTAGTCTTTGATAAAGAATTAGATTGGATGACACCTTTTCAGTCATCATTAAATCTTTCCCACTGCCATAAGTATATAGTATCAAAATTGCCAAATAACAGTAAAGCAATTGCTAAAAGCCCATTACATGATATTGCCGCATTTACTATGGATGATAATGTTTTAGGAATTCAGGCACATCCAGAAATGTTAAAGAAGCATTGTATATATCTAGAGGATAAAATTATAAATAAAGACAAGAAGCAATTTGAAGATAAAAATATATCGAAACATAATAAATGTAATGAAATTGAGGAAGTTGATTGTCAAATTGTTGCAAAATGGCTTATCAATTTCATAAATAGCTAAAATAATTTAACATCAGCAAAATGAAACATCCAAAAGCAATCTATTATCTATTTCTTTTTGAAATGTGGGAGAGGTTTAGTTATTTTGGAATGCGTGCAATCCTAACGCTTTACATGATTCAACAATTAAAGTTACCATATGATACCTCTTTTATTATATATGGTGCATTTACTACTTTTGTATATATGACTGCAATTTTTGGAGGTTTGCTTGCAGATAAGTTTTTTGGACATAAAGAATCTGTTAAGCATGGGGCCATATTAATAATTACAGGCCATATCTTGCTGTCTTTCCCAAGTATTCATGGTGTGAGCGCAGATATTGGGTTATACACAGGTTTATCATTTTTATCCATAGGCACAGGTTTTTTCAAGCCTAATATTCCTGTTATTTTTGGTAATCTTTATGATAAAAATGATATAAGACGTGATAGTGGATTTACAGTTTTTATTTTTGGTATAAACTTAGGTTCTCTTTTAGCAACCGTCAGTGTTCCTATCGTTGCTCAAGAATTTGGATGGCACTATGGATTTGGACTTGCTGCAATTGGAATGAGTTTTGGCTTAGCTATTTTTATATATGGTGATAAGATAGATGTATATAAATCAAATAAATCAATTGATATTAATAAAAATAATAAATCACCATCATTAATTTATTTAATATCTTTAACTGTCATTCCAGCTTTAGTTTATATATTTATTAAACCTAATAATATAGGATATATTTTAGGAATAGTAGGATGTTTTTATATTACTTACTTTTTATACAAAGTTAAATCTGACCATTCTATGGGCATTAATGACAGCAAAAATATCATTTTAATATCATTAATTTGTATTATATTTTTTGCATTCTTTGAGCAATCTGGTTCTTCTATGGTAATGTTTATAGAAAATTTTGTTGATAGAAAAATGTTTCAATTTACAATTCCTATTCCTTCTGGATCATTTAAGTCTTTAAATCCTCTATTTATTTTTTTGTTAGCACCAATCTTTATTAAACTTTGGTATTTCTTAAATAAAAAGTATGAGAATTCAATGTTATTATATGTCAAGTTTTCCTTTGGATTATTATTTATTGGACTTGGATTTGGTGTGTTATCACTTGCAGCTAACTCTATTACTCCAGATTATAAAATTTCAATAATGTGGATAGTAATTTGTTATTTTTTCTACACCCTTGGTGACTTATGCATTTCTCCAATTGCATTATCTGCAATGACAAAACATGCCCCTAGTAAATACTCAGGATTGATGATAGGAGGATTTTACTTAAACATAGCTTTTGCCAATTATATCTCAAGCCTAATTGCAGTAAATGTAAATACTGATCCAATAGGTTATTCTTTAGTATATAAATATATATTGCTTATATGCATATTTATATTTCTATTATTGTTAACATCTTCAATTCTATTTAAAAACAAAAAAGTTAACTCTTAAGTATTTGTTTACATAGCAGAAACACATTATTAATGTATTATGGATATGAAAATAATAATCTTTGCATTTATAGGTTATTTGGATTAACATTCTACAAAATAATTTAATTTTTTCATGCTTGGATTGGCACTAGATACATCTTATTTGCTTGCATCTGTTGCTATAGTTAAAAATGCCAAAGTGCTATATTTTGACTTAAATGATAATAAAAATGAGCAAGCAGAATCACTAAATTTGATGATTGAAAAAGCCAATGCTACAACCAAAATTAGTTTTAAAGATTATAATTATATTGCAATTACTACAGGGCCAGGAAGATTTACTGGAATGAGGGTAGGAATAACTGCTGCAAATGCGCTTGGGTTTATATTAAAAATACCTTTGTTACCAGTATCAAATTTTGATATTATAGCATTCTCCTTGAACATAAAGAAACTTGGTATAGTATTAGAAGCAGGAATAGACAAATTTTACTTTCAAGAATTTAACAATAAAAAAAGTATATCTGAAATTACAATAATAACTTTAGATGAATTACATAAGATCAAAAAAAGAATTTATCTAGCTGGAAACATTGATGAAGTGGATACAAAATTTATTATAAATGCAGAAAATGTTGCTAAATTTGCAAATCATAAATTAAATTATACAACTAATAATTTAACTAATTTTATGTCAAATTATGTAAAGCCTCAATACATTATTAATAATTATAAATAAAGGAGTAATTGATATGTCAAACAATAGAATTACTGTAGCATATGGAGATGGTATAGGCCCAGAAATTATGGAATCTGTACTAAAAATCTTAAGTTATGCCAAAACAGGCCTAGAAATAGAAACTATAGAAATTGGAGAAAAAGTTTATAAAAAAGGTTTTTCTTCAGGAATTTCCGATGATGTCTGGGAAGTATTAAAAAGGAATAAAATATTATTAAAAGCACCCATTACCACACCTCTTGGAAAAGGATATAAAAGTTTAAACGTTACATTTAGAAGGACACTTGAATTATTTGCAAATATTCGCCCTTCTTTATCATATTACCCTTATGTTGGTAAATTTAAAAACATGGATGTGGTTATTGTACGTGAGAATGAAGAAGATTTATATTCTGGAATAGAATACAAAATTACACCTAACTCAACAATGGCAATGAAGTTATTATCAACATCTGGTTGTGAAAAAATTATTAGATATGCTTTTGAATATGCTCAAGCTAATAACAGAAATAAAGTAACATGCATTACAAAAAGTAATATAATGAAAATAACAGATGGATATTTTAAAGAAATATTTGAAATAATTGCTTCAGAATATCCAAATATAAAAACTGAGCATATGTTAGTTGATATAGCTTCAGCAAAACTTGCAAATAATCCAGAAAATTTTGACGTTATAGTTACTCTTAATTTATATGGGGATATTATTTCAGATATTGCCTCAGAAATCTCTGGCTCAGTAGGTTTAGCAGGAAGTGCTAACATTGGAAAAGAATATGCTATGTTTGAAGCTGTTCATGGCTCAGCACCTGACATTGCTGGAAAAAATATTGCTAACCCTTCTGGATTGTTAAATTCTGCAATTATGATGTTAAAATATTTAGGAAAAAATGAAGAAGCAAAAATTATTCACAACGCCTGGCTAAAAACAATTGAGGATGGGTTTCATACAACAGATATATATAATCCTGATAAAAGTAAAAAAAAGCTAAGTACAACTGAATTTACTCAAGCTGTTATTAACAACTTTAACAGCGCTCCTAAAATATTAACCAGTAAATTTAAGGACTCTACAGGAAAACAAATCTCTATTAAAGAAAATTTAGCAAGTACTGAAAAAAGTGAACTTATAGGAACAGATTTCTTCATCAAAACAAAATTTAATTTAGAATTAATCAAGAAATTACAATCTATTAATAGCATTTTAAAACTACATATGGTCTCAAGCAAAGGATTATTAGTTTGGCCTAAAGCTCTAACTAATCCAAATGTAGATTTTTACAGATTTAGATTTTTAAAATCTAATAATATACATAAAATTTCTCAAAAAGATATATTGGAGTTACATACTAAAATCAATGAATTAGATCTTGACATTTTGTCAATTATCAATTTGTCTAGTTATGATAATAAAATTGGGTTTAGCTTAGCTCAGGGAGAATAAATGTATTTAAATGTTACATAACCATTTGAAAGCAATAAAAAATGCACTAAATTTTAACAATTTTTCTAATTCAGATAGGTTTAAGCTTTCTTGGATTAGATTAGCAAGAACAAAAAATGTTGGAGCAAAAACATTTATTGAGCTTATTAAAATTTTTGGTGATCCTGAAAAAGCAATTCAAAACATAGGTATTTTAGCAAAAAGAGGAGGCTCTTCTGCAAAAAAATTAGTTCCACCAATCTCTTTAATTGAAAAAGAAATAGATAATACTATAAAATATGGTGCAAAAATAATTTTAGCATGTGACCAAAATTATCCTGCACCATTATTACATACACCTGATTTTCCACCTTTAATCATAGCAAAAGGAAATACTGAATTTTTAAAAAAACCTATGTTTGCTATAGTTGGAGCAAGAAACTCTACAATTAACGGAAATAAAATTGCATTTGAATTTGCTAATGAAATTTCAAATTTAGGCATAGTAATAGTCTCAGGAGTTGCAAAAGGGATAGATTCATATGCACATAAAGGAAGCTTAAAAAATGGAACTATTGGTGTTATTGCTGGAGGAATTAATCATATATACCCAAGAGAAAATTCTAAATTATATGAAGAAATTTTTGATAAAGGGTTAATTATTACTGAGCAACCTATTAATTCTTCAGTCTTAGTCCAACATTTTCCTCAAAGAAACAGAATAATAGCTGGACTAAGCTGTGGAATTTTAATTGTAGAAGCTACAAAAAAATCTGGAACATTAATCACTTCAAAATTCGCCTTAGACTACAATAAAGAGGTATATGCTATCCCTGGCTCTCCGTTAGATTCAAAATCACAAGGAACCAATGAACTATTAAAACAAGGAGCTAATTTAGCTTTATCTCCTACTGATATAATAAAAAATTTAGGTAAATTGATTGAAGGAAATAATAATTTAATTTTTGATAATGTTAATCATTTTAAAGATACTAATTTAAAAAATTTACCCTCTGATTTAGAACTTAATTTATTTAGAAATAAACTTTTTAATTCTTTAAGTCCTTCTCCAGTAAGAATAGATGAAATTATAAATAAACTTGAAATTCCTGTTAATATCTTTAACTGCCTTTTATTAGAATTAGAGCTTGCAGGTAAAATTTCAAGATTGCCAAAAAATAAAATTTGCTTGATATATAAATCATAGCAATGGATAAAAACAAAAAAATATTCTTAAAAAATAAAATATATAAATTAAAAGCTGAAGCTATATATTGCCAAACTAATTGATTAATGCTAAGTTAAGGCAAATAAGCATCATTTGGTTTATATATGGTTGAGTTCGCATTACCTAAAAATTCAAAAATAACTAAAGGTAAAAAATACAAGCAAGGTTCCAAGGATAATAACACTAAATTATTCAAAATTTACAGATATGAACCTGAATCAAATGCAAATCCTAGAATTGATACATTTGAGATTGATTTAAATAAATGTGGATCTATGGTACTCGATGCATTAATAAAAATAAAGAGTGAACTAGATAGCACATTAACATTTAGAAGATCTTGTAGAGAAGGTATTTGTGGCAGCTGTGCAATGAATATTGATGGAACAAACACATTAGCTTGCTTGAAACCAATTGAAGATATTAAAGGAAGCGTAAAAATTTATCCATTACCTCATACAGACGTTGTTAAAGATTTAGTTCCAGACTTAAATATGTTTTACGCTCAATTAAAATCTATTAAGCCTTGGTTACAAACTGAAAGTAAAAATATTAAAGGAAAAGAAAGATTGCAATCACCTGAAGAAAGAGACAAATTAGATGGGTTATACGAATGCATACTATGCGCGTGTTGCTCAACTAGCTGCCCTAGTTACTGGTGGAATGGCGATAAATATCTTGGTCCAGCAGTATTGCTTCAAGCATATAGGTGGATTATTGATAGTAGAGATGAGGCCACTAAAGAAAGACTAAACGATCTTGAAGATGAATTTAAATTATACAGATGTCATACTATAATGAATTGTACAAAAACATGTCCTAAAGGATTAAATCCTGCTAAAGCTATAAGTAAAATAAAAAATATGATGGCTTCAAGAGTATAAAAAGTAATTATGAAAATATTTAAATTTGGTGTTGTCGCACTATTTATTCTTTTAAATGGATGTAGCTCAAAAAAATCTGATATAGAATATAAAACAATTAGCGAATACGAATTATTTGAACAAGGAAAAAAAGAAGTACAATCAGGTAATTTTAAAGAAGCAGTTAAAACATTAACAAAACTTGAAAACGAGTACCCTGCTTCTGATAATTACTCAGATACATTAGTACTTAAAGCTTATTCTTATTATGCAAATGATAAATATACTGATGCAATCTTAACTGTAGATGATTTTTTACATCAATTTCCTATAAATAAAAATACTTCTTACATGTATTTTATAAAAGGCATGTCTTATTATAACCAAATTATGGATATAGGAAGAGATCAAGAATTTACTTTAAATGCAAAAAAAGAATTTGAAATATTAGTCAATTTATTTCCAGGTTCAAAATATGCTAATGATGCAAAATGGAAACTAGAATATATTGATAATATTTTAGCTGGCAAAGAAATGGATATTGGTAGATTTTACTTGCGCATTCATAAACCTATTTCTTCAGTTAATAGATTTAAAAATGTAGTTGATAACTACCAGACTACTATATTTATACCAGAGGCGCTTTATAGGCTAGTTGAGGTTTATTATATATTAGGTATAAAAGAAGAAGCTATTAGATATGCTTCAGTTCTTGGCTATAATTATCCTAATAGTACTTGGTATAAAAAATCTTATCAATTACTTACTTTAAAATCTAAAAAAAGCAAATAACTTAAATTAAAGAACTTTTGAATTCAATGTATATAGGAGATTACAAGATCAATCCTAAAAAATCAATCCATATTATAGGAATCGGTGGCATTGGTATGAGTGGATTATCAAAATTACTACATAAAAATCAATTTCTTGTTCAAGGCTCTGATATAAAAGAAAATTCTCAAATTAAGGAGTTACGAAAATTAGGAATTCACATATTTATTGGCCACCATAGTAAAAATATCTCGAATTGTGATTTAATTGTGAAATCTTCAGCAATAAAAAATGATAACGAAGAAATAAAAGAGGCAAAAAACAAATCTATACCACTTATATCTCGTGCAGAGTTACTTTCTAATATAATGCAAGATAGTTATAATATTTGTATTACAGGAGCTCATGGTAAAACATCAACAACTTCTTTAGTTTACTCTATACTAAAAAGCATTGATATTGATCCAACTGTTATTTGTGGAGGAATAATTAATTCTATAAACAGCAATGTTGCAAAGGGAAGTGAAAATGTAAATGTTGTGGAAGCAGATGAATCAGATGGCACATTTATAGTATTACCAACTAATATTAGTATTATTACTAACATTGATGCTGAACACTTAGATTACTATGGAAACCTTCAAAATATTATAAATGTATATACACTTTACATTGATAAATGTCTTCTTAAAGATCTAGTAATAACGTGTAATGATTGCAAAAATCTTAAGCAAATCAATACTAAACATGTTAATCATCAAAAGCTTATATCATATGGAACTGATTCCGAAAATTGCGATATAAAGGCTATTAATTTAAAAAATACTAATAAAGGTGTAAAATTTGACATTTTAATATCTAAAAAAGGTCAAAAAATTCTATCTCAAGATATTAATATAATTAAAAACATCTTGTTAAAAAATTATGGCAAACATAATATTTTAAATGCTTTATCTGCCATTATTATATATCTTTTTAAAGGTGGTAAAAGACACTTAATAAATTCAGCTCTAAAAAATAACTCAGGAGTTAAAAGAAGATTTACTAATATAGGCAAAATAAATAACATTAATTTTATTGATGATTATGCTCATCATCCTAGTGAAATTAAAGCAACTTTAGAAGTTGCTAAAGAACATGCTAGTATAAACTGTGGAAAAATAATAGCAGTATTTCAACCACATAGATATTCAAGATTAAAAGATCTATATGATCAATTTTTGACATCATTTGGTCAAGCTGACTCATTAATTGTTTTGGATGTTTATGCTGCAGGAGAAACAAGCATTAATAATATTTCAGCAAACCATTTCGTAAAAGATATTAAAAAAACATTCATTAATGCATTTTATTGTAGAAATATAACAGAATTAGAAAATAAAATTATCCACTTGTCTAACCCTAGAGATCAAGTAGTTTTTATGGGAGCTGGAAATATTTCAGATATTGCTAAGGAATTATTTAATCGATACCATCTAAAAACAACTACTAAATTACAAAATACTTATAGAGTGTCATATAGAAAAGATATATGAATACTGATAGAAACTTAACCAAATATGCAACCTTACAAATTAAATAAAATATGAAGGTTGATATAATAAAACTATAAATGAGGAATAAAATTTGGGTAAAAGGGTTAAACAAATAAATAAAAAGTTTGTTTAAAAAGTAGACTTACTTTATAAAACAAACTAAATAATTAACATCTAATTTGTCAGATAAAAACCATTCTTTCTTAATTAAATTATAACTCATTCCTTTGATATCAAGTATTTTAAAATCATTATTATCCATGATTCTAATAAGTTCTTCAGGTTTAACAAATTTATTCCAATCATGAGTCCCTATAGGCAACCATCTTAATATATATTCAGCTGCAAATTTAGCCTGAATTAGTGACTTTAGTGTCTTATTCATTGTAGAAATAAATATAATACCATTTTTTTTAACCAATTTAGAACATTCAAATAAAAAATCTTCTAAATTATCTACGTGTTCTACTACTTCCATGTTGAGAACTATATCAAATTTATTAGAATAAGTTTTGATTAATTTAGTTGTACTAGTACATTGATAATCTACTTTTATATTGTTTTCTTTTATATATTGTTTGGCAATTTTTATATTTTTTTCTGATGGATCAATTCCAGTAATATCTGCTCCAAGCCTTGCCATTGGCACTGATAATAATCCACCACCACATCCTATATCTAAAATTTTAAGATTAGCTAAAGGTTTGCTCGTTGTATTTTTTATATTAAAATAATTAATTAAATTCTCTTTTATATATTTAATTCTAATTGGATTAATATCGTGAAGAGGTTTAAATTTACCAGATTCATTCCACCACTCTTCTGCCAAATCAGAAAATTTTTTAATCTCATTTTTATTAACATTATCTTTATTAGGCATTTCCTGAATATGGTGCAATAAATGAAGAATCTTTAATTCCTAGCTGTTCAATGGCAAATGACCATTTATTCTTAATTTTATGAGAAAATATTAATTCTATTTTTGGCTGAATTATAAACCAACTATTTTCTGCAATCTCATCTTCTAGTTGGTTAGAGTCCCATGCACTAATGCCTCTAGCTAGCAAAAATTTTGACTTATTACTTTTAATAATAAAGTTTTTAACAAAATTTTGTATATCAGTATGTAAAACTATAGACTGTAGTGAGCTAAATTGTTGCTCTTGTTTTTTATCTATACTTAAAGCGATTATTCTTTCTGTATTCACTGGGCCACCAAAAACAATTGGCAATTTTTCATCTTTGATTTTATCAATATTTTTATCAAAAAGTTTTAATAATTCATGATTTGAAACTGAGCCTATTTCATGATTTAATATAACTCCTAAAACTCCATTTCTATCATGCATAAATATATATATTAGAGATTTTTCAAAAAAACGATCTTCCAATTTGGGAGAAGCTATTAGTATCTTTCCTTCAAGTGAGTTAAAATTAGTTTTCATAAAATACCTACTATTATTCACCAAGTAGCCATAGGAGGCATAGACATAAGAATGGCTTCAGTATTACCATTAGTCATTAAACCAAATTTTGTGCCTCTGTCATATAATAAATTAAATTCCACATATCTCCCTCTTTTTTCTAGTTGCATAGATTTTTCTACTTTTGTCCATTTTTTCATAATATTTCTCTTTATAATACTAAAAAAAGCCTTTTTAAATTGTACACCAATTTCTTTAGTAAATTCAAAATCTTTTTCCCAGTTACCACTGTTTAAATAGTCATAAAAAATCCCACCAACCCCTCTAGGCTCCTTTCTATGAGGTAAATAAAAATAT
>NZ_RXFM01000089.1 GCF_003953955.1 Candidatus Aquarickettsia rohweri
CTACAAGAATTCTGTGCCATTTATAAAATGTACTTCTCGGCACATTCTTTTGCTTACAAAATTCATATTTACTTACATTACTTTTTTTATATTCTTCTACTAGCTCTTTCCATTTTTCATTACTTATTCTTTTTTTCTTTTTTTCTAATAGCATCATTAGCCTCTATTTTTTTAGGCTTTTGTTCTACCACTTATTTTTATTCTTGCCTAGATGCCCTTATTTTAGCGCTTACGCATCTATAGATTTCATTTCTACTTCAACTGGCAACAACACCATTGTTTTATAATTAGCTAATACAGTTTTATAGTTAGGCGCTTGCCTAATTGTAATAGGCGCACATCCAACTAATATAAAAATAAATAAATATATTAACTTATTTTTTAATGACATATGTTATCTTAATGAATTATTGTGCAGGAATTACTCTCGTACGATTATCAGAGAAAACTACAAAAACTTTTTGCCCTTTGTGAAGTTGGTCTTTTTCAGATTGTACAATTGTCAACAATCCATTAATCCTTGCAGCAGCAATAACATTTCTAAGTGCTGCATTTCCTTCATAATATGTATCTTTAATATTAGAAATATCAACTTTAACAGTATATTCTAATCCCTTACTTGTACTAAGTGAATCTTGCATCGCAGCACCAACTAATCCACCTAAAACAGCGCCACCTACAGCACCAGCTACTCTTCCAGAACCACCACCAACATTACTACCAGCAACTCCACCTACTAATGCACCTGTAGCCAATCCAGTTGAATTGCCTTGCAATCTGTCTGAATCTCTTATTGTGACAGGACGAACAGCTATAACTGTTCCCTCTAAGGTAAAGTTTGTTGTTGAATCGCTTACATACATGCTGTTTGATAAGTCTCTAGCACATCCTGCTAAAAAAGATAAAACAAAAAGGCATAAAAAAATTTTTGAAAATGAATTTTTACTCATACTAACCAATGTTATTATTTTTTTTTAGTAATAATTTTTTTTATATATAAGTCAAGTTGTTAATTTAATCAGCATGTGTTTTTTCTTCCCAACTGATAGTTTTAGATTACTATTATTAAAATCCTTAATTTTGATTATATAATTTATATCATTTACTACATTGTTATTTATTCTTACACCATTCCCTTGTATAAGCTTTCTCGCTGCACTATTGGATGCTGCCAAATTACAAGAAATTAACAATTTAAAAAGTGCCATCCCATTTTTTATTTCGATAGATGAAACTTCATATTTTGGTAAATTATTGTCTATATTATTAGCTTCAAATGTTTGTTTAGATGTAGATTTTGCAGAATTTGCAGCTTCAATTCCATGACATAACTTTGTAGCTTCATCTGCTAAGATGATTTTAGCATCATTGATTTCCTTTCCAGATAATTTTGACAATTCATCAATATATTTTAAAGGCAGTTCTGTAAATAATTTCAAAAATTTAATTACATCAGCATCTTCAGTATTCCTCCAAAATTGCCAATATTCATAAGGTGAAAGCAGCTCTTCATTTAACCAAACAGCACCACTTGCAGTTTTTCCCATCTTAGCACCACTGCTAGTGGTTAAAAGAGGTGAGGTTAATCCATAAACTTCTTTTCCTAGTTTCTTTCTAATTAATTCAACACCATTTACAATATTTCCCCATTGGTCAGATCCACCCATTTGTAAAACACATTGCTCTTTATTATACAGGTGATAAAAATCAAAAGCTTGAAGAAGCATGTAGTTAAACTCTAAAAAACTAAGTGACTGCTCTCTATCCAATCTAAGTTTAACACTTTCAAAATTTATCATTCTGTTAATTGAAAAGTACTTTCCAAAATCTCTTAAGAAATCAATATAATTTATATCTTTTAACCACTCATCATTATCTAAAACAATAGCTTTGTTCTCAGAATTAAAATTTAAAAATTTAGCAAACACCTTTTTTATTGAATTTTTATTTTCTTCTATATCACTAAAACCCAATACTTTCCTTGCTTCATCTTTTCCTGATGGGTCTCCAATCTTAGTAGTTCCACCCCCAAGTAAAATTATTGGTTGATGGCCAAATTTTTGCAACCACCTCAACATCATTATCTGTATTAAATTCCCAACATGAAGGGATTTAGCTGTACAATCAAAACCAACATAGGCTTTGATTTTATTAGATTCAATACTCTTCTTTAGATCAACTAGATTTGTAGATTGATATATAAATTCCCTAGTTTGTAATTCATTAACAAAATTATTCATAGTAAAAACTCATTCATATCTTAAAGCCTCTGATGGCATCATATTTGCAGCTTTCCAAGCAGGATATATAGTTGCAAGCAAAGATATTATCATAGCTGTAAAAACTATACTAATAATTTCATTAAAATCTGGTTCAGATGGCAAAGATGTTAAAAAATAAATCATTGGATCAAATAATGTTACCCCAGTCAAAGACTCTAATATCTCTTTGATATTATCTATATTAACAACAAATAACATACCTAGTATTGCACCAGTTAAAATTCCAATAAATCCTAAAAAAGAACCAACTAAAACAAATATTTTTATTATTGATGTCCTAGATACTCCAATTGCTCTAAGAATAGCAATACTCTTGTATTTTTCTTTAACTAACATTGTAAGGCCAGATATTATATTAAATGCAGCAATCATTACGATAAAAATTAAGATTAAAAACATTGTATTTCTTTCAACTCTAAGTGCAGATATAAGAGATTGATTAGCCGCTCCCCAATCAGTTATTAAAATACTTGGATTTGCTATATTTTTTAAAATGCTTTCTTTTACTTTCTCAATATTTTTTATATTATTCACTATCACCTCTATCTCAGTGATTGAATTTTTAATATCAAACATTAGTTGAGCAGTATTGATAGGCATAAAAACTGTACTAGCATTATATTCATACATTCCAATATCAAATATTACTGCTACATAAAAAGTTTTAATTTTAGGCATTGTACCCAATATTGTTTCATCAAATTTAGGAACTATTAACCTAACTTTGTCCCCCAAATGTAGTCTTAAATTTTTTGCAAGAGCATTCCCTATATAAATCTCATCTGTATCAAATTTTGTTTGATTATTTTTAAAAATAAATGCATCTTTCATTATAGGTTTTTGCTTCAAGGATTTAAAATCCATACCTCTAACTAACACTCCTGTTGAATTATCTTTTCCTTCAGCTAATGCTTGGCCTGTCACTACGGGAGCAACAAATTTAACATTCTGATTAGCTTTGATTTTATCAATATAATCAATATAATTAGTTATTTTACCATTATACGCACTTATAGAGATGTGGCCATTAATTCCTAAAATCTTTTTTATCAACTCTACCTCATAACCATTCATTACAGACATAACTATTATCAATATCATAACTCCTAAAGCAATGCCTATAGTTGCTAAATAACTTACCAAGGAAATAAAATGATTATTATATCCCACATATTTCTTAGCAATTTTCCATTCAAAATTTTTAATCATCCATTCTAAACAATCATTTAAAAATTTTCATTAATATTATTGCAAAAAACGTAGAAATTAATGATCCAAGTATTATGCCTATTTTTGCAAGTTCTAAATAAATTGCATTATGTTCAAATGCTATTAATCCTATAAATAAACTCATTGTAAAACCAATACCACAGAGTATTGAAACATAATAATAATGCCTCATCTCCACGTTCTCTGGCAAATTAATTATTTTCAAAGCCTTTAAAATATGTAAAGCAAAAGAAATTCCTATTGTTTTACCAATAACCAATCCACAAGTTATTCCAATTACAACTGGATGCAATAAAGAATCAAAGTTAATTGATTTAAAACAAATTCCACTATTTGAAAATGCAAATAATGGCAACACCATATACTCAACATATGGAGCTAGTATTTTCTTTAATCTCTTTAGAGGGAAATTATTTTCAGATAACTTTAATGGAATAAAAATACCTAAAATCACACCTGAAATAGTACAGTGAATGCCTGATTTCAAGAAAAAATACCACATAAACAAACCAACAATCAAATAAGGTCCTAAAGCAGAAATTTTAGATTTATTTAGCAAATATAATATCAATAAACAAAGTGCTATTGGTAAAAAATAATTCAAATATAATGTACCACTGTAAAATAACGCAATAATAATAACAGCAATCAAGTCATCAATAATAGCAAGAGCTGTTAAAAAAACTCTTAAAGTTAAAGGCAATCTTCTACCAAAAACTGCAAAAACACCAAGAGCAAATGCAATATCTGTTGCAGCAGGAATTGCCCAAGCTTGCATAGCAATATCATCTTGATAATTTAAAGCAATATAGATTAACACAGGGAATATTACACCAAAACAGGCAGCAACTATTGGCAAAATTCTTTGAGATCTGCTTTTTAAATGACCATCTATCATTTCACGCTTTATCTCCATACCAGCCACAAGAAAAAAGATTGCCATTAAAAATTCATTAACCCATGCATGCACAGATAATGAAAAAGAATTTTGCCCTAATGATATTTCTAAATTTTGCTCAATAAAATGATGATATAAATCATAAAATTGTGAATTAGCAATAACTATAGCTAAAACAGTGCTACTAAAAAGAAGAAGCCCTTTGTGAACAGCTTGATGAAATAACAATGCAAAATTTACTAATCTTTGATGTATCACTTAAAGCACCTAATTATAATTTAGCATTTAAATAACTCATTTTCTTCAATTTTTGAATAATTATTTTTTCTAATTTCTTCTTTGATAGAAAGAATATTATGTTTTACAGAATCTAAATTCTCTAAAGCTATACCACCTAACTGCAACCCAACTTCGATTCTCTCAGGAATTGCACTTTCAGCTCCTAATTTTCTTAAATCCTTACTATGTTTATAATCACCTGCTCTCGAAATTATTCTAACATTTTTATAGTTTATAGTAACTTTTTTAGTAGTTTTTCTAAGCGTCACCCTCTCACTCATTGTTAAAATTATTGCCTTAGCTCTTTTTGCACCCAATGCTCGAAGAGTATTATTATCACTTATCTCACCTTGAAAAACTGGAAATCCCTGCTGTCTAGCTTTTTTTACAATTCTAGCATTACTTTCAACTGCAACATAATTCATTTGCTCTTTGCTTAACATATAAGCTACTATCCTCCCTACCCTTCCAAATCCTGCTATTATAACATGTTCATTTAAATCGCTTATACCTTTAAATTCTTGATTACTATCAAGTTCTTCTTTGGAATCTAATCTATCTTCTATTTTTGACCCAATCATAGAAAGCAATGGTGTGATACCCATAGAAACTGCAACTGCCATTAACATAAATTCTGAAGATTTAGAGTCAATAATACCTTTACTTGCAGCTAAATTAAATAATATAAATGCAAATTCACTACCTTGAGATAAAAGCAAAGCTGAATGTACAGTTGCTCCCCATCTCAATCTAAATATTTTACAAAGAAATAATATTATACTTGCTTTTATAAAAATCAATGTAAAAGCCGCAAATATTACACCTTTAAATTTTTCCTTTATAAATTCTATATCTATGGTCATCCCAATACTCAAAAAAAATAACCCTAAAAAAAGACCTTGAAACGGATGTATACTATCTTCTATTTTATTTCTATATTCTGTTTCAGCAATTAAAATCCCAGCAATAAACGCACCCATAGCAAAAGATAAACCTAGATAATTTGTTATCCATGCAGCACCAAGGACAATTAATAAAGCTGTAGTAACATAAACCTCATCTGTTTTAACTGATGCAACCAATGAGAAAAATGGCCTCAAAAATAATCTGCCAAATATAGTAATTATTATAATTGCTCCTAATGCAGTTAAACTTTTTATTCCAATAACCTGCATCATATTTTCGGCTTTATCATCTAACAATGGCGTAACTGCTAAGAGTGGAACAACTGCCAGATCTTGCATTAGCAACATTGAAAGTGACAATCTTCCAACTTGACTAGATTGTCTACCTGATTCTGATATCACCTGAAGAACTATTGCAGTTGAAGACAACGCAAGTGCAGCCCCAACAACAACTGATATTGATGTAGAAAAATTAAAATAATAATAAAGTACAAAAGCAATAACTGAAGAAGTAATTAAAACTTGTAACCCACCAAAACCAAATACATGCAGTCTCATTTTTATCAACCTATCAAATGACAATTCAAGAC
>NZ_RXFM01000090.1 GCF_003953955.1 Candidatus Aquarickettsia rohweri
GATGTTCTGTGCAACAACTAAGGGTGCTAAAGCTAGTGCAAATATTTATAGTATTATTGAAACTTGCAAAGTAAATAAGATTAATCCTTATGATTATTTAAAATATTTGCTGAATCATATTCATGATTATTCTGATCCAAAAGAGTTAGTAAATTTACTTCCATATAATATTGATAAAAAAATATCATCAAATTAAATTTTTTTTAGAATTATCAAAAAACTTAAGAAACCCAAAGAAAGGCGGATAATACTTGTCAAGATGGGGATATTTTAGCGTTTACATTAGGAGAATTTAAGTAAAAATTTGGTGAGAGAATTAAATAAATTTATGCTTATATATATATGCATTAATAAATTATTTAGTAAATTTTAAAAAAACTATTTGAATTTATGAAGAATTATATATAATCTTCCGTACTTAGAGGCCCCTTCGTCTAATGGTTTAGGACTCCACCCTTTCACGGTGGCAATACGGGTTCGAATCCCGTAGGGGTCGCCATTAAATCAAAGCTATCCTCATTAGCCCAGATAGCTCAGTCGGTAGAGCAAAGGACTGAAAATCCTTGTGTCGGTGGTTCGATTCCGCCTCTGGGCACCATCCTAAACAGTGCTGTAAATAGAAAGCAGGAATAGAAATATATTAGTAGCAAAGTAAATTTTAGATAATATAAATATTGCATGTTTTATATTTTACTTGTAATTGTGACCAAAATAAGTCAAGTTTTTGTAATTTAAATTCTTGATAAACATAGTATATTTGAGGAGTATTTTGCTCTATTTATATTTATAATAACTTAGCAATTTACTTTCCGCATCTTCTCTGATATTTCTCACATCCTGCATGGGTTTGTAGTCATTCGTTGCCTCATATTACTTTTCTTATGATAACGAATCAAGTTTGTGGAGTTAAACAATTAAAAGATTAAAAATTCAAATGCTTTTTTGAGTTTGCAACAGTGCTATATTATGGCTACTATACTATAGTATTATGAGCTTAAGTATTCAAAATATTAAGTTAATATTAAATGACTAAATCAGATAAACTCTACTTTGCATTAGGATGTATATTTTGTACTACCGTTGTTACTGGTAATTTAATATTTCAAAAATTTATTTCTATAAACATTCCTTTTATTATCACTTTAGATATATCTGTAGGTGTACTACTTTACCCTGTAACTTTCCTAATTTCCGATCTCTTAACTGAATTTTATGGTAAACAAAAAGCTAAATTCGTCATTCAAATTACTGTTTTAACTAGTCTTATTGTTATGCTGCTTCTGTTTATTAGTATAAAACTACCAGCTGTTAGTTGGTCACCTTTATCCGACCCAGAGTTTAAAAAAACTTTTAATGTTTATGGTTTGGGTTCTTTAGCTTCTATTATTGCAATTTATATTGGTCAATTAACTGACATTATTATTTTTTCTTGGTTAAAATCTCTCACACATAGTAAACATCTATGGTTAAGAAATAATGTTAGTACTATTATTGCACAATTTATTGATACCTCTACTGTCTTAATCATTTTGTGTTTTTTTAATATTATAGACTGGCAATATTTCTATAGTGTTTTTATTAGTAGCTTAATTTTTAAGATTATTGCAGCGCTACTCGATACTCCTTTTTGTTACCTAGGTCACTATTTAATCCATAAGCTTATAAATAAGAAATAATTATTAAAAATTTAACTTTTAACTTTATACCTTTGATATTGCCTCTATCTTTGCTGCAAGATAAAAATCACTTTTAGCTAAACCATTGATTTTATGTGTCCATATCTCAATTTTACAACTACCCCAAGATATATGTAAATCTGGATGATGATCTTCTTTTTCTGAAATTTCAGCAATTTTATTAGCAAACTCCATGGATTCTATAAAATTTTGAAACTTATATACCTTATTTAGGTGCTCTTCTGCATTTACCTTCCAACCATTGCCTAGATTATTTAAATACTTATCTACTTCTTTTTTTTCCATTGGCGGTATACCTCCTGAACATGGTATGCACTTTTTTGAAGCTAATTTCATTTGCTTATTACAATACTATTATTTCTTCATTTTATTCCTTAACATATTAAAATTCTACCTTTATCTAGTAGGTAGTTTAATATTCCTCATCAATTTCTTTAGCCAATAATTTAAAAAATCAAGTCTTTTTCATCAATAAATCTTTTAATCTTTACTCACTAGATTCTTCTATCTAAAACTTACTCACTCCTCAGTATATTTTTATCTTTCCATTATTACACTGAGTAGATTGCATTGAATACAAAATATTTATTAAAAACAAGTAAGATATTATTTTTATAATGTTTTCTATACTTATTTCTATGAAGTTGTATAAAAACTTCGTTTATTATGATAATTTTGAGATTAAGAAATGCATTTTACAGCCCGCAAAATTTACTCAGTTTTTTTAGTTGCTGTGATTCCTTTATGTTCCACAAAATGTGTTAACTATTCTCTCGTCACCTTTCACAGGGATATAGTATTTCTCATATTCTTTTTTTTCAATAACAGGACTTCTTATAGCTTCTAGAAATTCTTTCAATATTCTATAATCTTGGTTATGCACCGATTCTTTAATGATATTTGCAACAATATGGTTTCTAGGAATTAAAATTGGATTAACTTTATTCATGTTACTTGTAATCTTCTTAAAATCTATTTTTTGTTCTAATAATCTTTGCATCCATTTTTTATGCCAATAATACTCGGTATTATTTTTCCCCTTGTCACCAGTCCATTGAAATAATTTTTTACTTAGATTTCTAAATCCATTGGTAAAATCAACTTTATCTTTTTCTAAGATTTTCAAATAATCAATTACTAGCGTCCTATCTCTTTCTTTACTTGCAACACATGAAATACCTAATTTGTTTGCCATTTTTGTGTAATATACATCATCAAATATACTCAAAAATTGACTTAACTCTTCCTCTACTATCTTAATAGCTTTTTTGATATCACTATTAATGAAATGTAAAATAGTTTCAGCAAATTTTGTGATATTCCATAAAAGAATGTTCCTTTGATTACCAAAGCTATATCTACCATTTTTATCTATAAAACTAAAAACTTTATTGCTTTCGTATTCATCCATAAAAGCACAGGGGCCATAGTCTAGAGTTTGACCACAAATAGATATATTGTCTGTATTCATCACTCCGTGAATAAAGCCAATAGACATCCATGATGTAACTAATTCTATCTGTACTTTTATTACTGATCTTAACAAATGAAGATATTTATTACATTGATGATGATATTTAGGAAAATGTCTCTTTATTGTGTAGTCTGCTAAAATTTTCAGATTTTTTATATCACCTCGTGATGCAAAATATTCAAAAGTTCCAACTCTGATGTGACTTTTGGCAACTCTAGTTATAACACTTGCTGGCGTTAAATTATCTCTTTGAATCAACTCACTTGATTTAACTATTGCTAATGATCTTGTAGTAGGAATTTGTAAAAAATACATTGCTTCACTAACAATATATTCTCTAATAGCTGCATCTAACGGACATTTGCCATCTCCATTTCTAGAAAAGAAAGTTCTTCCTGAGCCTTTTAATTGTATATCAAATAAGTCATTATTTTTATCTTTGATTTCTCCTAGCAAAATTGCTCTACCATCCCCAAGTCTTGGTATAAAATAACCAAATTGATGACCTGCATAAGCAAGAGAGATAGGCTTACTGTTATATAATAATTTATTGCCAGCAAAAATATTGCTGAGGTCTGGTGAATTATAATCTATTCCTAAATTTAGTTCTCTTGCTAATTCTTGATTGAATATTAACAGTTCAGGATTTTTAATCTTATCAGGAATTTGTTTTTTATAAAATGCCTCGCCTAAGTTATAATATGAGTTAATAATTTTCATTAAATAAAATTTCTAGCTTTATATAATTTTATAAATACTCATGCATTGATAAAAAGAAAGTAAAAGACAATAATCATAGAGGGTTTTTTAGCAAAAACTGAAAAAGAGTTCAATTTTGATGATTAAAAACACAATTATCATTGCATCAGTCTAATTTATATATCTTGCATTATTTGATTTTATTATAACAGTATTTACAACTGCTTTATATAATAATTTCGACTTTTTCAACAGCATCAACCCTTTTTCTAGGCTATTATCTAAGTAACATAGGTGTTCCTAAAAAACTGTGCATTGATTAAGGATAAAATCTGATATTTTTTAATGCACTAGTAGTTAAACAATGTTAAATTATTAATAATAAATTGATAATTTGGGTAAATTATGAACGAATGCAAAACTAATACTTCTTACAACACTAATGAGCAAGCATCTCACAGTAAAAAAAGTAGTGCTTGTGATATGATTAGAAATATGGAAAAACTTGCAAATCATGCTTGGGAAGAATTATTTAAGGAAAAAGTAAAAAAATATTATGAAGAAATGATAGGGACTCAAATGGATGAAAATGCTAAAATAGTTGCTGAACAAGCGATATCTATCTGGAATAATAAAATGGCTGCTAGAGAGTCAAAAAAAGAATATGAGTATAAGTTGTTTGCTGCTATGAAAAAAAGTTCATCTTGATTATAAAAAATAAATTAAAAATAAATAAGAACCAAATTATTATGATTACAATTTATACTAAAAATAACTGCCCATATTGCATACGGGCTAAAGATTTGCTAAACAAAAGAAAGCTAGAATATAAAGAGATTAATATTAGTGAAAATCCTGAGTTATTGGAAGAGATGCTTGAGAAATCACAAGGAATGAAAACAATGCCACAGATATTTATTGATGAAAAGCATATAGGCGGTTGTGATGATTTATATAAGTATGATGAAGATGTTGGATTTGATATGAAGTAAGCGTCGCAAATTGAGAAGGGGGGGTAATGATACAAAAGCAAAATTAAAGCTCACCATAACTTAAAACTCAGCATAGTTTATAATCGTAATTTAATTTTTCTTAATTTGCCTCAATAATATTATTAATAAATTTAACTCTAGAATTCTCAGTTTGATCATCTGTAATTCGTTCTCTTTTTAGTGCGTTAACTGATATGAGATATTTGAAATGTTTTTTCTTGAAATCGGTTTCTGTGATTTAAAATTTATAACTAGTAATTGCTTATTGGTGAATTTTTAGATATAACATCTTCAAATCATTATATTAAAAAGCTTAGTATGTCAGCAAATTTAACGAAAACTATCAAATTGGATAGTGATGATTTTAGTAAGATAGAGATAAGTGTTTTAAAGAAGTGGAAAGAGGAAAACACTTTCCAAAATAGTTTAAAGGGTGATCGAGAATTCATTTTTTATGATGGTCCTCCTTTTGCTAATGGATTGCCACATTATGGTCATTTGCTTACAGGTTTTATCAAAGATTTATTTGCTAGATATCAAACTATGCGAGGAAAAAAAGTTGATAGACGCTTTGGTTGGGATTGTCACGGTCTTCCTGCAGAGATGTATACAGAAAAAAAACTAAAGATATCTGGAAAAGTAGCAATAGAAGAATATGGAATTGAAAAATTTAATAATTACTGCAAGGAATCAGTTTTAAAATATACTAATGACTGGCAAGAATATGTTACTAGACAAGCTCGCTGGGTTGATTTTGAAAATGATTATAAAACTATGGATATAAATTACATGGAAAGTGTAATTTGGGCATTTAAAGAGTTGCATAGTAAGGATTTGATATATCAATCTATGAGAGTGATGCCATATTCATGGGCATGTGAAACGCCTGTTTCAGATTTTGAAACAAGGATAGATAATTCTTATAGAGAGAAACATAGTAAAGCTGTAACTCTTGGTTTTAAGCTTTCAGAAGAAAATGAAATTATTGAAGGCTATAAAGAAATCCATCTTGCTATTTGGACTACAACTCCTTGGACTTTGCCATCTAATTTAGCAGTTGCTGTAGGTGAAAATATTGATTATGTAGCAGTTGAAAAA
>NZ_RXFM01000091.1 GCF_003953955.1 Candidatus Aquarickettsia rohweri
GTATAAAACCATTTGCAGTTGGCAGAAAAAATTGGATGTTCTGTGCAACAACTAAGGGTGCTAAAGCTAGTGCAAATATTTATAGTATTATTGAAACTTGCAAAGTAAATAAGATTAATCCTTATGATTATTTAAAATATTTGCTGAATCATATTCATGATTATTCTGATCCAAAAGAGTTAGTAAATTTACTTCCATATAATATTGATAAAAAAATATCATCAAATTAAATTTTTTTTAGAATTATCAAAAAACTTAAGAAACCCAAAGAAAGGCGGATAATACTTGTCAAGATGGGGATATTTTAGCGTTTACGTAATACAAAATCCTAGAATTCACTGTTGCTTTATTTATTTTTGCTAATTCATAAGCAAGGTCTAAATTTTTTTGCCATATTATTAAATTAGTAACAGTATTATCATCACTATATCCTCCACAACTCTCAGATAAAGCACCTGGATTCAGCTTTACTAGCTAACAGTTAAATCATAACTTTTTTTCAATTGTAATGCAAATTGGAGTGTTATAACTGAATTAAGAAGATTTTATTTCTAAAAGTTCTGGATATTGGGCAGCATATGATAATATTTTTTCATTATCACCTTTTTGTATTAAATTCAAAAGCTTATAAAACCTTGTGTCTGTCATAATTTATCCCTAATTATTTAAGGATCAATTATATAGATTAAGTGTTAGCAAGTATATTTATTTTTTACTAAGCTTATCAATTATTTTCTTCATAGATTCAGGAGTAAGATTTTCATGATAATCGTTGTTGATTTAGACCAAAGGTGCATAAATAAATGCACCTAAGGCAATTTTAATTTTTTTGAAAATATTTGTTATCTCCTATATACAAAAAGTAGCGTAGCCACATACATTAAACTTTACCAAGTTAAAATCACAATTATAATTCATCATGATCAGAGGTATTATCAGAGGCAGCATCCATAAATGAGTTAAGGAAGTCTAAAGCATCTTGTGGAGGTGATGCTGGAGTATATTCATCTCCGTGCCAAAACATTTTTTGGTTCCATGACCAAATATTTATACCTTTAAAATTAGGATCTTCTGCTTTTAAAGCCTTTGGATTTATTAGTTCCATTACAGCTTTAACATATTCAATTTGATTTCCTTCACCTATACCAATAGGAGGGTTAACATTTTTAGTTTCAAATTCATGAGCAGAAGCAGCAAGAGGTATTGCAAATTGATATGGAAGCCCTGTTGCTTTTATGTCTTCAATTTCTTGTGCTGCATACTTTTTAAAATCATCTATTGAATTTAATTGACCTCCTGGTAATGGTCCTAAATCATATAATGAGTCAACAATATAGCCATTTCCATAACGCAAGAATACTTCTTTCACTTCATCTGTTATAAATTTTGCAAAAGTAAATACACTAAATATCCTACCATTAGGATGGTTTTCGCTAACACAACCTAAAGGATCAGTGCTAGAATCTGGATTTATACCCGTAACGTCATCATCATGCCCATTCCATCCTGCAAAATTTTTAGCGATTTGAGTATATAAATATTTTTGTCCAGTTCCTGTAACACTTCCTCCTTCTCCTGTAAAGCTGAAGGGCTCTACATCAAATTGCACGCCATCTACCTTATCCTGAGCACATATTGCTTTCGAAATTATATCAGCAAAAAGATTGGCATCATCTTTGTCTAATTTATTTAGATAATCTAAGTAATCATATTCTCCTTCTTTTATATTATCTAAACGCCCATCAATAACAATAATATTTTGTTCAACTTTTGGAATACCTAAATAAGCTTCAAAACTTTTAAGACCAACAAAATGATCTCCTATATATTTACCATTCTTTGTTTTATCAGATCCTGGGAAAGTAATTAAAAGTCCGTCCGCACTACAAGGATCGGATGTTTTAGATTCACCTGAACCACGACAATACATTTCAATATCTCCACCATAAGGAAATGGCTGAGTAATTGGGAATCCTGTTGCTTTATTATTATATTCAGTTATTGCATCTTTAAATAACCCAGGTTTTATATGATTTTTTTTAACTGTAATAGTACCATCAGGTAAATCACCACTCCATATTTTGTCATATATCCAAGCCCCATTATCATATGGTATTATACTTTGATTAGATTTTGTATTTGTTTCGGACATTTATACCCCACTTATGATTAACATAGTATAAGGCTAAATTGATAAATTTTAAAAGTCAATACTGCAAAATTTAATAGCGATTTATTATTTTTTACTAAGCTTATCAATTATTTTCTTCATAGATTCAGGAGTAAGATTTTCATGATAATCATTATTGATTTGAACTAATGGAGCATTAACACATGCACCTAAGCATTCAACTTCAACGAGTGTGAATTTATTATCCTTTGTTGTCTCTCCTAATTCTATTCCTAACTTTTTTTTACAAGTTTGTGTAATATCTTTTGCTCCTCTTAGCATACAAGGAGTAGTTCTGCATACCTGAATTAAATTTTTACCAACAGGTTGCTTGTTAAACATTGTATAAAAATTTGCAACTTCATAAACTTGTATGGCAGGTATATCAAGCAATTCAGCAATATAATCCATAGCTGCAAATGGAATCCAATTATCATGTTGTTCCTGTGCTAAATACAATAAAGGCATAACTGCGCTCCTTTGTTTTTCATCAGGATATTTTTTTATATACTCATTAGCCTTTTTTAGATTTTTTTCTGAAAACTTAAAAGATTTTGGTTGATCAAATTTACATTCTTTAAACATAGATGACATATTTTTTACCTATCTATTTCTCCAAATACAATATCCATACTGCCAATATTAGCAACAACATCCGCAAGCATATGGCCCTTGCTCATATTTTCAAGTGCTTGCAAATGTGTAAAACCAGGAGCTCTAATATGGCATCTATAAGGCTTATTACTTCCATCAGCAACTAAGTATACACCAAATTCTCCCTTTGGAGCTTCAACAGCTGTATATGTTTCTCCTGGCCCAACATTATAGCCCTCAGTGAATAATTTAAAATGATGAATTAATGCTTCCATAGAATTTTTCATATCCTTTCTAGTGGGGGGAGTCATTTTTTTATCTCCTGAATTCACATCACCTTTAGGCATTTTTTTAAGACATTGTTTAATTATCTTAAGTGATTCTTTTATTTCTTGCATTCTAACTAAATATCTATCATAACAATCACCATTTTTACCTATTGGAATTTTGAAATCTAATTCTTCATAAATTTCATACGGCTGAGACCTTCTTAAATCCCATGGAATGCCAGACGCCCTTATCATAGGGCCAGAAAACCCCCAATCTAAGGCTTGATCTTTTGTAACTATACCAATATTTACAAGTCGTTGTTTAAAAATCCTATTTTCATCAAGTAATGTTTCTACATCAGATAGTTTTTTAGGAAATTTTTCAAAAAAACTCGATATATCACTTAATAACTTATCATCTATATCTTTTGCAACTCCTCCAGGCCTAATATAAGCTGAATGAAACCTGGCACCAGATGCTCTTTCGTAAAATTCTAACATCACTTCTCTTTCTTCAAACATCCAAAGTAATGGTGTCATTGCACCCACATCAAGTGCATAAGTTGTTATATTTAATAAATGGTTTAAAATTCTGGTTATCTCACTAAATAAAACTCTAATATACTTTGCTCGAAGTGGTGTTTTGCACTTCAATAATTTTTCAACAGCAAGTGCAAAGCAATGTTCCTGACACATTGGAGATACATAATCTAATCTATCAAAATATGGAACGGCCTGAAGATAAGTTTTATGTTCAATTAATTTTTCTGTACCTCTATGTAACAAACCTATATGTGGATCTGCGCGCTCTATAACTTCACCATCCATTTCTAAAATAAGCCTAAGTACTCCATGAGCTGCTGGATGTTGAGGACCAAAATTAACTGATATATTTTTAATATTTTTGTTATCGCTTAAACTCATAGCTTTTAATCTTTACATAAAACTCAGCTTAATAAATGCTTACATTAGCACATAGAGTTCTTGAAATAAACTAATTATCTTTAAAAATTTATATAGATTAACATTTAAAATTGCATAATGTTTTTGACTTAATTACCTTATATAATTGAAATCTGAGCGTATATATGAAATAAATAAATCTATATAAATGATTATATATATTAATTAAAGTGGAAATAAAAGGTCACCAAAAGACTAGATTTTATAATAGTAAAGCATCTGATTTGATACAAATAGCATGTCATTTTAATGATGACACTTTGTTGACAAAAAATGCTGACTTAATTCAAATTATTGAAGTTCAAGGATTCATTAATAAAGATTCTGATCAACAAGACAGAATATTAAGAGATGATATAAGAACTGCTATTTTAAAGTATATAAAAGATCCTGATATAGCTGTTCATATTCATATTATAAGAGATTATAAGAACATTATGCCAAATGCATATGCTGGTCCAGAAAAGATAGTAAATTTAGTTGAAAATGCGTGGTGTAAACAAAATAACTGGGACCATCAACTTGTTAATACTTTGTATATAACTTTAATAAAAAAAGGCCCACAATTAAAATTATTTAATATAGCAGATTTTTTATCTTCGATATTTTCTTACACTTTAAAGCAAAAATATAAAAAACACATAGAGAAGTCATTAGATAAATTAAATGTTATTACGCAAAATATAAAAAATGAACTAAGTATTTACTCTTCAAAAATTCTTTCAATAAAACAAAAGGAAAATAACATTTATTCAGAACCTTTATCATTTTATTATTATTTAACCCATTTTGAGAAAAAAGAAATAAAAGTTGAGCCATATGACTACTCACAATTACTATCAGACTTTAAAATTAGTACAGATTTTAATATTTTATATAATAAATATGATAATAAAACAAAATATGTTGCAGCATATTCAGTAGAATTTAAAAGTTCTATTGACTCGAAGTTTCTAGAATCAATAACACAATGTGATTCTCAACTTATTATCTCTGAATTAATTACATTTGTATCAAATAAAAAAGCTTTAAAAGATCTAGAACATTACCAAAAAACTTTAAAAAGTGTAAAAAATTTAGAAATATCTAAAGAACTATATATCAATGATGTTATAAATGCAGATAAAGGAGAGACGAACGATTATTGCTAGTCTCAAACCAATATTATACTATATTCTGATAATCTTAATTTATTAAATCAAGAGATAAAAATTGTCTCTGAACAAATAGATAATCTAGGAATAAAATCTATTAGAGAAGATTTTAATTTACAATCTGTTTTTTACTTTAATCTCCCAGGTAATACATACTATAGCAATAGATCGTTTTATTTGCCGACATGTTTTTCAGCTTCATTTACCAATATTCATTCAAAAGATATGGGAAATTATAATGGAAGTATTTGGGGGGAACCAGTCACAATACTAAAAACACTGAGAGGAAGATATTATAATTTTAACTTCCATTATAAAAATAGCGGCCATACCATTATTGTCGGCCCTAAAGGAACTGGAAAAACAACATTAACCCATTTTTTATTATCCCAGTCATTAAAATTTGACATAAAGATTATATATATAGATTTAGAAGGAAGGAGTGGGAAATTTTTAGAAGCAATTAACGGTACTGCAATTAAATTGGAAAAAGAAAAAGAATCTCCAATAAAAATTGATTTATTAGATTTAGCTAATTATGATGGTAAGATAGAATGGTTTGCTGATTTATTGCTTAAAATTTGCGCTCATAATGATGATTATAGATCAAATAACAAAGAGTATGTTGAAAAATTTACAAATCTTGCAAAAGAATTAATCAACATCGATAATTATGAAGAAAAAATAAAAAAAATAGATGAATTTATTAGCTCCTCAAATGACTTAACAATAAAAACAAAT
>NZ_RXFM01000092.1 GCF_003953955.1 Candidatus Aquarickettsia rohweri
CTACAAGAATTCTGTGCCATTTATAAAATGTACTTCTCGGCACATTCTTTTGCTTACAAAATTCATATTTACTTACATTACTTTTTTTATATTCTTCTACTAGCTCTTTCCATTTTTCATTACTTATTCTTTTTTTCTTTTTTTCTAATAGCATCATTAGCCTCTATTTTTTTAGGCTTTTGTTCTACCACTTATTTTTATTCTTGCCTAGATGCCCTTATTTTAGCGCTTACAATGCGATGTAAGATTTATATCGCATTATTTTTCTACCAAATCCATCATTCTAAAGTTTACTATAATAGGATCTTTTTATCCTAAAATAATTTTTTTAAATCTGCAGTCAAATATAATGATCCACAAATAATAACACGTATAGAATTGCCTTTGCTTAGTTTATTGCACAACTGCAAGGCTTCTTTAAGAGATTCAAATTCAATTGATTTTATACCAATGTTATGTGCAATATTTTTTATTTTTTCAGGATTTTCACTGTCTGGTTCCCATTCAACTGGTACGGCTAATACATATTCTACTTTATCCTTAAATGGCAGCAAAAAACCTTTTATATCTCTATTTCTAGTTCTTCCATTAATTAAAAATGTAGGCATTTTAATAAAAGTATCAATTGTGGCAGCTATCATTTGTGCGCCTAGCTCATTATGAGCGCCATCAAGCCATATTTCGCTATTTTTAGGTAATAGGGATAGGATCGTCCCATTTTGCACTTTTTCCATTCTTGATGGCCAATTAGCACTCATAATACCTTGCTTTAAGTTATTAAAGTTTATTGTAAAATTTCCATTTAAATTTCTTGCAGCACATATTGCTGTTGAAGCATTAATTATTTGATGTATACCTATTAAATTAGGCATTGGAAAATCAATAATTTTATCATTAACTAGATCAAGGAATTGAAACCCCTGCTCTATTTTTTTAAAATTCCAATCTTTTTGACAAGCAATATATTCCGATCCAATTTTTTTGCATTCATCAATTAGGTAATTTAATACTTTAGTCTCTTGCCAGCTAATAATGCATTTTGAATAATTTTTTATTATGCCTGCTTTTTCGCTAGCTATATCAAGTAGATTATTGCCTAAATATTCCATATGATCATATGATATTGGCGTTATAATACTCATTAATGTATTTTCCATAATATTTGTTGCATCATACCTTCCTCCTAAGCCAGTTTCTAATAATACAATATCTGCATGATATTTGGAGAAAGCTAAAAATGCAGCGCCTGTTGTAGCTTCAAAAAAAGTCAAATCCAATCCTTTAGCATTAAATCTACACTCTTCTATAACCTCGTAAAGCTGGTTATCAGTTATTTTATTATCAGAAATTACTATTCTTTCGTTAAAGTTTAATAAATGTGGAGACGTATATTGATGAACCTTGTACCCTGCACTATTTAAAATAGATTTTAAAAATGCTATTGTTGATCCTTTACCATTAGTGCCTGCAACATGAATTACAGGAGGTATTTTTTTTTCTGGATTACCTAATTTTTTTAGTAGGGATTTAATTCTTGTTAGTCCTAAATCAATATAATCTCTGCCAAATTGCTTTGGCCAATGAGGCATTTTTACCATAAAATTCTTTTAAAATTATTGAGCTAATAGATAATTTAGCATATAAATATGAAAAATTCTAAGTTCATTAAAAAAGTAAATGAGTAACTGTAAACAAATCAATATAGATAATAACTTTAAAATTTCCAATGATCTTCCAATTACTTTAATTGCAGGACCATGCCAACTAGAATCTAGAGATCATGCACTTTATATGGCTAGATATATTAAAAAAATAGCAGATGATAACTCAATTAATATGATTTTTAAAACTTCATTTGATAAGGCAAATAGAACTTCAGCAACTGCTAAAAGAGGTATAGGATTAGATGAATCAATCCCCATATTTGAAGAAATAAAAAAAGAAATTGACTGTCCTATCCTTACTGATGTTCATTTACCTGAACAATGCAGTCAAGTATCAGAAGTTATTGATATATTACAAATACCAGCATTTTTATGTAGACAAACAGATTTACTTATTGCAGCAGCAAATACTGGTAAAGTAATTAATGTTAAGAAGGGGCAATTTCTTGCTCCATGGGATGTCCAGAATATAATTAATAAAATTGTTTCAAACGATAATGAAAAAATTTTATTAACAGAACGTGGAGTTTCATTTGGATATAATACTTTAATAAATGATATGAGAGGTTTGGAAATAATGAAAGAGACTGGTTATCCAGTAATTTTTGATGCCACTCATTCTGTTCAACAACCTGGGGGTCTTGGTAACCAAAGTGGTGGGCAAAGGCAGTTTATAAAACCTTTAGCAAGAGCTGCTACTTCTATAGGCATTGCGGGGTTATTTATTGAAACTCACGATAATCCAGATAGTGCTCCTAGTGATGGTGCTTGTATGTTACATATAAATGATTTAAATCAATTGCTTAAAGAAATTAAAGAATTTGATAATATTGCTAAAAAATATATCGCATGAATAAAATTAAACATGAAATTCAAATTATTGCTCAAAATAAAAAAGCTTATCATGAATATCTAATTGAAGATAAAGTTGAAGCAGGTATTGTTTTAAAGGGTTCAGAAGTTAAATCACTAAGATTTTCTAAAGCAAGCATAAATGAATCTTATGCAAATAATATTGATAATGAAATTTTTATTTTAGGAGCTAATATTCCCGAATATAATAAAGCAAAGTCTTTTAAACATAATCCTAAAAGACAACGAAAGCTACTATTACATAAAAAAGAAATAAATAAGTTAGTAGGATTAATAAAACGTAAAGGCTATACTTTAATACCTTTAACACTCTATTTTAACAAAAAAAATATAGCTAAAATATCACTAGGACTTGCTAAAGGGAAGAAAAAGCACGATAAGAGAGAGGCAATAAAACAAAGAGATTGGGAAAGAGATAAAGCTAGAATTTTTAAAAATAATTAAAATATTTAAATGTATTTTTACTAAATTTTTATTTGATTTTACACAATATTTTACTTAATGTAAATCAAGTGTTTTTAAAAGTATTAGTGGTGTCAAAACATATTTTTATTATAGAAGATAATATTTTTATAGCAAATATGGTATGTGAGATCTTCAAAAATAATGGGTTCCTAACAACACAGTTCCATAGTGGTGAAGATTTGCTGAAATTTCTCTCTGAAACTAATGATATAAAAATTGATTTATTTTGGATTGATTATATTATGTTGGGAATTAACGGTTTGGAATTGGCTGAGACATTGCAATTAGATAATAGGTTTAAAGATATTCCAACAGTTTTATATACTCAAGATAAGGAGTTGCCATATGTTGGGAATGATAGGTTCAATGTATTTGATGCGATTTTATTTAAAAATACAGAAAGCACAGAAATAATAAAAGTAATCAATAAACTAATTGATAAAAATAATAAAGTTAAAACTTAGAGGAAGAAAATGGAAGATAATATATTAAAAGATTTTTATGATTTATTTGCTTATAAAAAAACAGGTCATCTTACTAAATATGGTTATTTAGGAAAAGTTGATTACTATAAGCAAATTCTTGAAAAAGAGGAAAAATATTATGTATCTAAAAGTGAAATAGAATTAATTCACAATTCAAAAATAATGTCCGACATTATAAAAGATTATAGTATTTTTTATGAAATAGGACCTGGCTCAAGATATGCAATATCAAAAAAAACAATTCCTTTTTTAAGTCACTCAAATAAACTAAAAAAATACTATGCTATAGACTGTCATAAAGAATATGCAAATGCTGCAGCAAATGTGGTATCTTCTTATTTTAAAGATATAAAAGCTAAAGGTATATGTCTTGATATAACAAAAAAACATAATTTATCAGTTGAACCAAAATCTTGTGTGTTTATGCTTGGTACATGTTTAGCTAATTTAACTAACGAAGAAAATATTAGTATATTAAATAGTATAAGAGTATTGTTATGTGAATCATCAGTTTTTATAATCAGTTTTGACACTACACAAAATAAGCAAGTTATATATAATGCTTATAAAAATAATTCTGTATATCAATTTTATCTTAATATGTTAAGAGTATTTGGTAAAAGCACATTATCTAAAAATTTTGACCCAGAATTATTCTCTCATCTATGTGAAATAGTAGAAAGTAGTGATGATACTAAGATGCAAGGTAAGTTAGTAGCTAATAAATCTCAATCTTTTACTCTTGGTAATGATATAATTTCTATTGAAAAAGGTGCCCAATATCACTTAGTTAATTCAAGAAAATTTAAAAAAAATTATTTACAAACATTATTAAGCTTTTGTAGATTTAAGGTAATAGATGTAATTAAGCAAAGTAATAATAATTTAGTTTTTTTTATATTGAAGAAATAAGGATTGAAATGTCAGTAAATTTAGAGCGTCCATATTTTATTTTTGGAATTTTTCTTTTTGTTAGTAATTTTATTGTCATAGCTTTAAGCATAACAGGTAATGATATATATCAAACAAAAGAATCTATTACCCTTAGAGGGGTTGCACTTTGTTTATCTATACCATTGTTACTTAAAACACATTGGCCAAAATTTTTAAACAAATACTCAGCTATATATTGGTATATATGTATTTGCTTTAGTATTTCTTTTCTTGGATTATACACTACTTTGTTAAATAAAGGAGATATATATTGGCTATTTAATTGTTTTGTTGGTCTTGTTTGGTCTTTTATTTTATTAGAAAAATTAGAGGTTATATTTGTATTCTTTATAGGCAGTATTGCAGCTTTAATAATATATAAAATATTTCATGGGCAGATAATTTGGATAACACCATTACATTATACAGTTGCTGCAATTATCTCATATATTTGGACTATAATATTCTTATCCTTATTTTTAACAGGAAAAAGAGAGATAATGGAAAAAATAACAAAAGAGAAAATTAATACGATTTATACATTAAGCAAAGCAATAGCACATGATGTAAATGCTCCACTATCAGCTAATAATATGGGATTAGAATTAATAGAAAAAGGATTAAAAGTAGGTAATAAAGAAGGTATAATGAATTATATTAATAAGATGAAGCAGTATAATAATCAATCAATTCAAGACATTAATATTATGCTTAGCTCAATAAATATAAATGATAATTATAAGCCAGATGATTGGGGAGATTATTTTATAATTGATTGCATTAATAATGCAATAGCTGCCTATGACATGATAAAATTACAAAAATCAGATATTTATTTTTTAGATAAAGATAATATACATAAAGATTTTAAATTTTTGGGATCACCAACATTATTGCAACATATTATATCTAATTTAATAAATAATTCTTTTAAATATGCGGGAAATAATGTAAAAATTGAAATTTTTTTAAATAAAGAGAATAGAGAAGTACATATTAAAGATAATGGAAATGGAATAAAACCAGAGATCTTGAAAAACTTATTTAGTGATTATCAAACTTCATATAGTACAAAAGTGAGTGGACATGGAGTAAACGCTAAAATATCCCCATCTTGACAAGTATTATCCGCCTTTCTTTGGGTTTCTTAAGTTTTTTGATAATTCTAAAAAAAATTTAATTTGATGATATTTTTTTATCAATATTATATGGAAGTAAATTTACTAACTCTTTTGGATCAGAATAATCATGAATATGATTCAGCAAATATTTTAAATAATCATAAGGATTAATCTTATTTACTTTGCAAGTTTCAATAATACTATAAATATTTGCACTAGCTTTAGCACCCTTAGTTGTTGCACAGAACATCCAATTTTTTCTGCCAACTGCAAATGGTTTTATACTACGCTCCGAATCATTATTATCAATACGCAGTCTTCCATCTAAAAG
>NZ_RXFM01000093.1 GCF_003953955.1 Candidatus Aquarickettsia rohweri
TATCAATAAAAAAGAGCTCAGACCAACACCTTCCCAACCTACAAAAAGCTGTAAAAGGTTATCTGATGTTACAAGAACTAACATAAAAAATGTAAATAATGATAAATAAGCCATAAATCTCTGCTTATGATTATCATGAGACATATAACCAACAGAATATAGATGCACTAAAAATGAAACAATGTTTACCACACATAACATAACTGCTGTAAGCGAATCAATATAGATTGACCAATAAGCTTTAAAAAATGAAACATCTAACCACTTTAGCAACTTTATGTGAATTATATTATGTCCATGTATAACATAAAAAAATACTATAATTGAAAAAATAGCTGAGATAAATACAGAAAAAGAAGTTAAAATTTGAGATGTTTTCACAGATATATTATCTGTATTAAGACCCACAATGATTGAAGCCATCAATGGTAAAAATACAATGTAAATTGCTAAATTTTCAATACTTAACATTTAAATTTTATCCTTTTAATTTTTTGATTCTATCTATACTAATATCACTCTTATTTCTAAAAAATAACACTAATATTGCCAATCCTATTGCAGCTTCTGCTGCAGCAACAGTTAAAATAAAAATTGAAAAAATTTGCCCCGTAATATCTATCCAGATTTTTGAAAATGCAATAAAATTGAGATTAACTGAAAGCAACATAATTTCAATTGAAAACAAAATATTTATTATACTTTTTTTATTAATCATTATGCCACAGATACCTATAACAAATAAGGTAGCTGAAAATATTAAAAAATGGCTAATCGGAACATTATCAATTAACAAATTATTAATCATATTTTGACCCCTGATCTTGATTTAACATCTACCAATTCTAATGATTCATTTTTATTTCTCATAACTTGCTCTATAATATCTTGTTTTTTTACATTATCCTTTGGCTTTCTTAAAATTAAAGTTATTGACCCAATCATTGCTAAAAACAGCAATAATCCAGCAATTTGAAATTCAAACATATAATTAGTATAAAGTTTTTCACCAATATACCTCAATGAATTTTTAAATAATTTTAAATTCTTATTGTGATTAATACTTAAAATATTATATTTTATCTCTGACTTATAAAGTATATAAAAAAATGCACCTAAAAAAGCTAATGAAGAAATGATTGAATATGATTTTACATTACTTACTGACACCCTCAAACTCTTAGTATCTACATCTAACATCATAATAACAAACAAAAATAAAATTACCACTGCACCCACATAAACTACTATGGTTGTCATCGCTATATACTCTGCTTCTAATAAAATCATTATTCCAGCTGAACAAAAAAATGTAAATATTAGAAATAAAACTGAATGTACAGGGTTTTTATTAGAAATAACTAAAATTGATAAAACCAAAATTATTATCATTAAACAATATGTGATAAACTCTAACATTTTAATTTAAAGTACATTATATGTCTAATTTATAAGATTTTAACACAATAAATCAAGTTATTTAATTCAACATTTGACAATTATATAAAATTTTCACATAACAAATTAGTGTAATAAAAATTATGAATAAGAGGTTATGGCGTCAAAATCAATTAATTTCAATTGTTAAGGCTAAAAAATGGAAATTATATGATGAAAAACTCCAACAAGCCATCTTCAAAAATTAGAAGAAAGTAAACAGGGTAATAAATCAGTAGATCCAAGAGATTTATTAAAGTAATAAAAAAACTTATGTCGAGAAATTCGAATATCTAAACAAAACAATAAATCAATAGATTAGCGGAGTTTATAATAAATACTAATTAAATATCTTATTTTCTAATTCATCGCTCATCAATATTAGTAACAATGATTGAAAAAAATATATAAATTGTATATTATGCTCTTAAAATAGAATAATATAAAGAATTGGTAAAAGTAAAAACTATTATAGCTCCAAAAAAAGATTGTAAAGTGCTTCTTCATTCTTGTTGTGCGCCTTGTTCAGGAGAAGTAATTCAAGCTATGATAAAGTCTGGAATTAATCTAACAATCTTCTTTTATAATCCTAATATTCACCCTAAAAAGGAATATGAAATCAGAAAGAATGAAAATATCAAATACGCTAAAAAAGTTGGAATTAATTTTATCGATGCAGATTATGATGTTCAAAATTGGTTCAAGCGAGCTAAAGGTCTAGAACTTGAGCCTGAAAGAGGAAAAAGATGCACAATGTGTTTTGATATGAGGTTTGAAAGAACAGCACTATACGCTTATGAAAATGGTTTTGATATAATAACTAGTTCTCTTGGAATATCTAGATGGAAAAATATGCAGCAAATTAATGACTGTGGAGAAAAAGCAGCTTCTAAATATTCAGGAATAACTTATTGGACTTATAATTGGAGGAAAGATGGTGGCAGTTCTAGAATGTATGAAATAGCAAAAGAAGAAAATTTTTATAAACAAGAATTTTATGGTTGTATCTATTCATTAAGAGACAAAAATAATTGGAGATTACAAAACGGAAAACAAGAAATTGAAATAGGCAAAAATTATTATTAGACTAAAATATGATTGACATTAAAAAATATGACGTTTTATTGATGGATTTGTGGGGAGTTGTGTATGATGGTCATCATCTATATCCTGGATCACTAGAAACACTAAAAAAATTAAAAGATCTAAATAAAGAGGTTATACTTTTTTCCAATGTACCAAGAAGAAAATCAACTGTAGAAAATCTCTTAAATAGTTTTAAGGTTGATAAATCTTTGTATAAAGATATTGTTGCATCCGGTGAAATAGTTAATGAATATCTTTCTGAAAAGAAAAAATATGGAACAAAATATTTTTACATAGGTTCTCCAGAAGCTGAGGAAGTTATATTAAATATTGGAGGATATATTAAAGCAAATCATCCCAAGGATGCAGATTTCAGTATAATAACAGGCATAATAGATTATTTTGATGAAGCTATGGAATTAGCTAAACAAGCTGTAAAATACAACTTACCTATGATTTGTACAAACCCAGATAAATCATCAATTACAAAAAACGGTGAAGTAACACATTGTCCTGGTGTAATTGCCGAAAAATACGAAGAACTTGGTGGTGAAGTAATTTATTTTGGAAAACCTCACAAACAAATATATGAATATGCATTAAAAGATATAATTCCAACAAAAAAGATTCTTGCTATTGGTGATAGCATGGAAAATGATATAAAAGGCGCAACTAACATGAATATTGATTCCGCATTAGTATGTAGTGGAATACATAGGCATGATTTGCAAATTAACGTAGGAGAAATTCCAACTAAAGAAAATTTATCAAAATTGTATAAAAAATATTCTCTTAAACCAACATATGTGCTAAGCATTTTGAGTAATATTGAAAAATCATAATAATTAGATAATGTATATTCAAACTCAAGACACTCCAAATCCTAATACTTTAAAGTTCATTCCTGGAATTGAAGTTTTAAAAAATGGATCAAAACAATTTAATAAACATGACAATTGTACTGATTCATTACTTGCTCAGCAATTATTTAAGATTGATGGCGTTGACAGTATTTTCTTTGGAAATGATTTTATATCAGTTACCAAAGAAAACAAAGTAGATTGGGAAATAATAAAAATATTTATTCTTTCTAAACTTGTAGATCATTTTTTAGCTGGATTACCTGTTATAACACAATCACAAGATAAGAAAAAAATAATTAAAGCTAATTCAAAGATAGAAGAACAAATTATTGAGCTTTTAAATTCAAAAATAAGACCTGCTGTTGCTCAAGATGGAGGTGACATAATATATAACAAATTTGAAAATGGAGTTGTTTACTTAGAATTACACGGAGCCTGCAAAGGTTGTCCAAGTTCTACCATTACTTTAAAACAAGGTATAGAGAACATGCTAAAGCATTATATTCCAGAAATAAAATCAGTTGAATCAATATAATTAAAATAGGCTATTAACCATGGATAAATTACAAAAAGAAGCATTAGATTTTCACTCTCAAGAACCAAAAGGTAAAATTACAACTAAATTAGCTGATAAATTACTAAATATTAATAAATACAAATTATCCTTAGCATATAGTCCAGGAGTTGCAGAGCCCTGCAAAGAAATATACAAAGATTATAATAAAATTTATGACTATACTTCAAAAGGTAATTTTATTGCAGTAATCAGTAATGGAACAGCAGTACTTGGGTTAGGAAATTTAGGAGCTGCTGCAAGCAAACCAGTCATGGAAGGTAAATCAATATTATTCAAACGTTTTGCAGATATTGATTCTATAGATATTGAAGTTGATGAGACTAACCCTCAAAAATTTATTGAAATTGTAAAAAAAATTGCTGTAAGCTGGGGAGGAATAAATTTAGAAGATATAAAAGCTCCTGAATGTTTTATTATAGAAGAGGAATTAAAAAAATGCCTTGATATCCCGGTTTTTCATGATGATCAACATGGAACAGCTATAGTCACAGTAGCAGGTTTGATTAATGCTGCATATATTACTGACAGAGAAATTGAAAATTTAAAAGTCGTGGTTAATGGAGCAGGAGCAGCTGCTATTGCGTGTATCAATTTAATGAAAAAAATAGGAATTAAAAAGCAAAATATAATAACTTGTGACACAAGAGGAGTAATATATAGTGGAAGAAAAGAAGGAATGAATCAATGGAAAAATAACTTAGCAATAGAAACAAATTTAAGAACCCTTGAAGATGCAATGATAGGTGCAGATGTTTTTATAGGCGTATCTGTAAAAAATGTGGTATCAAAAGAAATGGTAAAAAGTATGGCAGATAAACCTATAATTTTTGCGATGGCCAATCCTGATCCTGAGATTACTCCAGATGAAGCACATGAAGCTCGAAATGATGCAATTGTTGCAACAGGAAGATCTGATTATAGCAATCAGGTTAACAATTTTCTTTGCTTCCCATATTTATTCAGAGGAGCATTAGATGTAAGAGCAACTACTATTAATGACGAGATGAAAATTGCTGCAGCGTATGCACTTGCAAAATTAGCAAGAGCAGAGATAACAACTGAAGTTTCTAATTCATTTGAAGGAAAAAATTGTAAATTCGGACCTGATTATATAATCCCTGTAACATTTGATTCACGACTTATTACAGAAGTTTCTATAGCTGTCGCAAAAGCTGCTATTGATTCCGGTGTAGCAAAAAAACCAATTACAAACTTTGAATCTTATAGAAAAACTTTATTAAACAGGTTGAATTTAAACGCTTAATATCAAAAATATTACTTTATATAATAATATTTCTCCAACTGCATCTATTTGAAAAATTATAATAGATATAAAAGCAAAATAGCTCTAAGAGCCTAATGAAATGTTATTATCTAATTTTTAATCTTTATAAGGAATTTTCCAGTGTATATATAAAAAAACAATCGCAACTAATATAAATAATGTAGATTTTATAATACATTCAATACTTTCACCTTTAATGCGTTCAATAGTATTGCTATATAAGTTATCTTTTATTACCTTTAGTTTTTGACTATCTATATTTTTATAATTCTTATTACTTTTTCTAAAACTATCTAAAGATTTGTAAGCGCTAAAATAAGGGCATCTAGGCAAGAATAAAAATAAGTGGTAGAACAAAAGCCTAAAAAAATAGAGGCTAATGATGCTATTAGAAAAAAAGAATAAGTAATGAAAAATGGAAAGAGCTAGTAGAAGAATATAAAAAAAGTAATGTAAGTAAATATGAATTTTGTAAGCAAAAGAATGTGCCGAGAAGTACATTTTATAAATGGCACAGAATTCTTGTAG
>NZ_RXFM01000094.1 GCF_003953955.1 Candidatus Aquarickettsia rohweri
CTACAAGAATTCTGTGCCATTTATAAAATGTACTTCTCGGCACATTCTTTTGCTTACAAAATTCATATTTACTTACATTACTTTTTTTATATTCTTCTACTAGCTCTTTCCATTTTTCATTACTTATTCTTTTTTTCTTTTTTTCTAATAGCATCATTAGCCTCTATTTTTTTAGGCTTTTGTTCTACCACTTATTTTTATTCTTGCCTAGATGCCCTTATTTTAGCGCTTATAGAGCAACTCATCAAAACCATAAGATAGACATCACACATTAACTCAAGCTGAAATAAGAAAAGAAATAAAATTAATAGACAATATTCACCTTTTCCTATTAACCATCATGAAATTACATAAATCCAATATAATTATTAAAAGAGTACATGTTGATATTTTAATTAAATTGCCCAAATATTAAAATGCTATTACATTAATTAAATCTAGAAGTAGATTATCATAGTTGCTTTATGCTTCATAATTGCATAAAAGCTTATCTATAAATCAGATACATAGGCTATATTTCACCTTAAACATCTTGCAATACAGGAGGCGAACTATCTAAATTACTACCTGGTATGGAAGAAGTTGGACGATTATCATCATTTTTATTTGATGAATTTTCATGAATACGTATTTTTTTTCCTGCAATTAAATCTTTAATCTCATCTCCTGTTATAGTTTCATATTCCATAAGTGCTTTAGCTAATACTTCAAGCTTCTTTTTATGTTTTGTAATAATATTTTTAGCAAGCTTGTAGCTATCCCTTAGCAATTTATCAACTTCCTTATCCACACTCTCAGCTAATTTTTCTGACACTTCTTTATTACTACCTCCACCATAACGCATACTATCTTCCCTATCCTCACCAACCATTACAGGTCCTATCTTTTCACTAAAACCCCACTTAGTAATCATATTTCTCGCTAAGCTTGTAGCAACTTTAATATCATTTGAAGCACCTGTAGTTATCTTCTCTTTTCCAAAAATAATTTCCTCAGCAACTCTACCACCCATAGCTATAATAAGCCTTGCCTCCAGGTATGTCTTGTTATGGTGACATCTATCACTCTCTGGAAGTTGCATAACCATACCCAAAGCTCTGCCCCTTGGAATTATTGTTGCTTTATGAATAGGATCAGACTCAGATACATATAAACTTACAAGAGCATGCCCTCCTTCATGATATGCAGTAATTTTCTTTTCCTCCTCAGACATTACCATAGATTTTCTCTCAGCTCCCATCATAACTTTATCTTTAGCATGTTCAAGTTCATGCATAGTAACCACATCTCTATTAACTTGAGCTGCAGCAAGAGCTGCTTCATTTACTAAATTTGCTAAATCAGCTCCTGAAAATCCAGGCGTCCCTCTTGCTATGACTTTTATATCAACATTAGGTGCTATTGGGACTTTTTTAATATGCACACTTAAAATTTGCTCTCTACCTTTAATATCTGGTACAGGAACTGTAATTTGTCTATCAAACCTACCAGGCCTAAGTAAAGCAGAGTCTAAAACATCAGGCCTATTTGTTGCAGCAACAACAATTATACCATGGTTATCAGCAAAACCATCCATCTCCACAAGCAACTGGTTCAATGTCTGTTCTCTCTCGTCATTTCCGCCACCATAGCCAGATCCCCTGTGACGTCCAACCGCATCTATTTCATCAATAAATACTATACATGGAGCATGTTTCTTAGCTTGAGTAAACATATCTCTAACTCTACTAGCACCAACCCCTACAAACATCTCAACAAAATCTGAACCAGAAATTGTAAAAAATGGCACTCCAGCTTCACCAGCAACAGCTCTAGCAAGCAAGGTTTTTCCAGTTCCAGGAGAACCAATAAGCAAACAACCTTTTGGAATTTTCCCTCCTAATTTATCAAATTTCCCAGGGTCTTTTAGAAAATCAACCACTTCTTTTAATTCATTTTTTGCTTCATCAATTCCAGCCACATCAGCAAAAGTAACTTTTTTACCTTGATCTTGCATCAATTTAGCCTTTGATTTACCAAATCCCATAGCCTTTCCACCAGCTCCTTGCATATTTTTCAAATAATATATCCATATACCTATCAACACTATCATTGGTAACCATGAAAATATTATACCTAATATGTTACTCATTGTTGATTCAAGAGGAACTATATTAATCTTTACATTACGAGCTCTTAAATCATCTATCAACTGTGGATACACTCTAGGAGATAAAGTAATAAAATGTTCACCATTAGAAAAAACACCTTCTATATTACTACCTTTAATGCTAACCTCACTTACATCTCCATTTGAAACTTTATCTAAAAAATCAGAGAATATTAATTTTTTATTTGAAACATTAGTTACATCTATAAGGTTATAAGCTACAATAATTAAAAAAATTATACTAACCCATTTCATTAAATTAGCATTGAAGTTATTTTTTAAATTTTTCATAAATGATATAAATTTATCGTTATTCTATGTTGGGCATATTAACTTCTACCATAATATATTTAATTAATCATTACATTTTATAAATTTTTCAAATTAAGTATTAACTAAATGCTCACCTTTTTTAGCAAAATATAAATTAATAATCTCAGCTGATATTTCTTCTATTGCTTTAGAAGTTACATCTACAACAGGGAATTTGTTATTGTTAAAAATTTTATTTGCATATCTTATTTCTTCTCTAATGCTAAGGGCATCTGTATAATCATTTCTAAAATCACTAAAATTCTGACCAATTAATCTACATTGCCTTATTTGTAGCAATCTATCTATACTTACTGTCAAACCAACTATTAAGGGATTTTTTATTAAAGAAAAATCATACTCAACATCATTAATTATTGGCCAATTAGCAACTTTATAGCCCCTTTGGGCTAAGTATAATGAAGTTGGTGATTTAGAAGTCCTTGAAACTCCAACTAAAAGGATATCTGCATTATTAAAATCATTAATTTGCTGACCATCATCATGATTTACAGTAAAATTTATTGCTTCTATTTTTTTAAAATAACTCGTATCCGATAAAATTTCTTTTTCTGGAGTTTTTTTAGAAGTTTGTATATTATAGTAAGAGCAAATTTCTGAAATTATACTTGCAATAGGTGAAAAACACTTAACATTTAATTTATTGCATTGCTCTTTTAAATATTCTCTTAATTCCCTATTTATAATTGTATATATTACTACTCCTGGATTCTTTTTTAGCGATACAACTACTTCATCTATTTGCTTTTTAGACCTAACTAAAGGCCACATATATTCATGAATTTTGATGCTATCAAATTGCGAAACAACAGCTTTTGACACAGCTATAACTGTTTCACCAGATGAATCAGATACCATATATAAATTTAAACTGGTAATACTCATTTGCTTATGTATAAAACTAATATATGATTATTTAGATTATAAAAGCTTGCATTTCAATATATAAATATTATTATTTTCTAATATTGAAAGTAAAATTACGTGTAAAAAGCTTTTTCAATAAATTTTATATTTTCTGATTAGGCTATTTAAATTTGAATGATATGTTAAAAAATAAAGTTGGTTTAATAATGGGTTTGGCAAATGATAAATCCATATCTTGGGGTGTTGCAAAAATTTGCAACGATCATGGAGCAAAATTTGCAATTAGTTATCAAAATGAAATACTAGCCAAAAGGGTCAAGCCACTCACAGAAGAATTAAAATCTGATTTACTAATAGAATGCGATATAAGTGATGAAAAATCTATTGATAAAGCATTTGAATTGATAAAAAAGAAGTATGGTAAAATTGATTTTTTTGTGCATGCAATAGCATTTTCTGATAAAAACGAGCTTAAAGGTCGCTACGTTGATACTTCAAGAAATAACTTTTTAAATACTTTAGATATCTCTTGCTATTCTTTTGTATATACATCCAAAAAAGCTGCAGAAATATTAAAGCCTGGTGGAAGTATTTTGACATTAACTTATTACGGGGCTGAAAAAGTTATCCCTAACTATAATGTGATGGGAGTTGCGAAAGCAGCACTAGAGTCTAGTGTAAAGTATATTGCTGCAGATTTAGGACCTTCAAATATAAGAGTTAATGCTATTTCAGCAGGACCAATAAAAACCTTAGCAGCCTCAGGCATAGGTGATTTTCGCAGCATGTTAAAATTTAACGAGGAGAACTCTCCACTTCAAAAAAATGTAACAATCTATGATGTGGGAAACACTGCTGCATTTTTGTTAAGTGATTTATCATCAAGTATTACAGGAGAAATTATATTTGTAGATGCCGGATACAATATTCTAGGATCTCCAAGATCATTATATAAACAAAATTAGATTATTATGAACATAAAGATAAATACAATTATACTAACATGGATTTTACTTACCTGCGTAATTGCATGTAAGCCAAAAGATCACTCTATTTATGACATAAAAAGCCCATGTGCTACAAATAATAAAATATATACAAATGGTCATGAGCCATGTATTAAAAGAACACCTATAGGAAATAAATTAGTATAAAAACAAAAGATGAAACAACAAACATTAAGTATAATAAAACCAGACGCAACAAAAAGAAATATAACTGGAAAAATTAACAATAAATTTGAAGAAGCTGGTTTAAAAATAATTGCACAAAAAAGAATAAAATTAACTAAAGAGCAAGCCAAAGCTTTTTATTATATACATAAAGACAGGCCTTTCTTTCAAAGTCTTATCGATTTTATGACCTCAGCTCCAATTGTTGCACAAGTACTTGAGGGAGAAAATGCTGTTGCAAAAAATAGAGAAATCATGGGTGCTACAAATCCTGACGAAGCTATAGAAGGCACCATAAGAAAAGAATTTGCTGAAAATATTGAAGCAAATTCTGTACACGGCTCTGATTCCATTGAAAATGCTAAAAAAGAAATAGCATTCTTTTTTAGTGAATGTGAAATCATTAGATAAATTTTCTTATGTTAAATAATAAAAAAGTTTTGTCTTACTATATTCAATGTGCTATAACTTCCAAAATGTAGCTTATTAGCATTTGTATATATAACTTAGCGAAAATATTATTCGCTTTTTTTTATTAATAAGCTCTTAATGCTTTATTTATGGTCCCGTAGCTCAGTTGGTAGAGCAACTGACTTTTAATCAGTAGGTCACAAGTTCGAATCTTGTCGGGATCACCACTAAAAAAACTTTAATGTTTCAATAAACTAAAAGTAAGTTATTATTTAACCCAAAATTCTCTTAAATAATACTACTCACCTAATAACAATTGAGCATCAGTATTATTTGCAAGCAAATTAATGTTTGCATTACTCATACAAGCTAATGTAGCACCTATAACCCATTTACAGCATTCGCTTTGAATTTCTGTACTATGAACAATGTAAGCGCTAAAATAAGGGCATCTAGGCAAGAATAAAAATAAGTGGTAGAACAAAAGCCTAAAAAAATAGAGGCTAATGATGCTATTAGAAAAGTAAACGCTAAAATATCCCCATCTTGACAAGTATTATCCGCCTTTCTTTGGGTTTCTTAAGTTTTTTGATAATTCTAAAAAAAATTTAATTTGATGATATTTTTTTATCAATATTATATGGAAGTAAATTTACTAACTCTTTTGGATCAGAATAATCATGAATATGATTCAGCAAATATTTTAAATAATCATAAGGATTAATCTTATTTACTTTGCAAGTTTCAATAATACTATAAATATTTGCACTAGCTTTAGCACCCTTAGTTGTTGCACAGAACATCCAATTTTTTCTGCCAACTGCAAATGGTTTTATAC
>NZ_RXFM01000095.1 GCF_003953955.1 Candidatus Aquarickettsia rohweri
AAAATTCATATTTACTTACATTACTTTTTTTATATTCTTCTACTAGCTCTTTCCATTTTTCATTACTTATTCTTTTTTTCTAATAGCATCATTAGCCTCTATTTTTTTAGGCTTTTGTTCTACCACTTATTTTTATTCTTGCCTAGATGCCCTTATTTTAGCGCTTACGAATAAAAAAAGAAGGAATAGCAATTAAAGGTATAATGTGTATACCTCCTAAATCTGGCCCATCATTTTTTTACTTTGGTTACATGGCCAAATTAGCACAAGAACACAAAATAAAAGAAATCAGTATGGGAATGACATCTGATTTTGAAACAGCCATTAAATTCGGTAGTACTCAAGTGAGAATTGGCAGTTTTATTACCAATAGTGCTTAACCTGCTAAACACTAATTGCTTCTATTTATCCAAGCTAAAAATCTATAATTTAGTACTAATCAAAGTACTTAATACCTTGCTTTAAGTACTCATACCCAGTTACAACTGTGAGCACTGCTGCTATCCAAATAGAAATCTCTCCAATTAAATTACTATGTGGAATACCAGTAGTTTCTTCCCCCAATAACAGTATAATAATTGCAACCATTTGAGCTCCTGTTTTTATTTTAGCTAAACGACTCACAGGCAAACTTACTTTTACTTTTAATTCTGCTAGGTATTCTCTCATCCCCGAGACTAATATTTCTCTACATAATATAACTAAAGTAGGTAATATCGGAGCAATATCTTTATTTACCATCATCATTAATGTTGATGCCACAAGTAATTTATCAGCAATTGGATCTAACATTTTACCAAAGTTTGATTGCACTTTCCACGCCCTAGCTAAAAATCCATCAAAAAAATCAGTAACACTAGCAAATATAAATATAACAACTACAACATAGTGCGCAATATTTGAATCAATATAAAACGCCGAAACCAAGATAGGTATTAAAATAATTCTAAGCGATGTTAAGATGTTAGGTATATTTTTTAACATTACATTTATATATAATTTTTATTCTAAATTATGTATATACTGAAAAATATTTTTTGCCAATTCTTTGTTTATACCTTTTATTTTTGCAATTTCATCTTCACTTGCAAGTTTTAAATCATTTATCGAATTAAAATGCAAAAATAAACTTTTTCTTCTTTTTAATCCTATTCCTTTAATTGAATCAAGCTCTGACTTTTTTAAATTTTTTCTCATTAAATTTCTATGAGTAGTTATTGCATATCTATGAGCCTCATCTCTAATATTTTGTAAAAAAAGAAGTGTCTTATTATTTTTATCAATCTGAAATGATGATTTACTTTTTTGATGAAAAAATTCTCTTCCTGAGTTTCTATTTATACCTTTAGACATAGCAACAACATTTATATTATGGATATCTAACTTTTTAAATTCATCCATAACACTAGTTAATTGTCCTTTACCTCCATCAATTAATACTAAATCTGGTAAATTAGTATAATTTATATTTTTAAACCTTCTTCTTATAACTTCTCTTAACATTTGATAATCATCCATACATTTTTCAAGCTTTATTTTATATTTTCTATATTCATTTTTAATAAATCCATCTTGACCTACAACAACTACGCACCCTATTGGATTGGCTCCATGGTTATGACTATTATCATATACTTCAATTTTTTCAGGTATATAAGAAAGATCAAATTTATTCATTAAATCTTTAAATATATCTATTTTTGCTAAGTAATTATATCTATATTTTTTAAATTCTTCCTGAGTATTATCAATTACAAAATTAAAAATTTTTTCATCATCATTATTTTTTGGATATAAAACTTTTGTTTGATAACTTTGCTGCTTATTAATAGCTTGTTTTATAACTTCATACTTAATCTTATTATTACACCAGATTTCATTTGGCATATAATTATTTTGATAAAATGCAATAATATATTTATAAATCACCTCCTCTATCGTCTCTAAAGGGTTTTTATCAAAAAATTCACACTTATCTCCAAAACTATGACCATCCCTTATAACATATGTTTTGATACAATATTTTTGAATTGCAATATCTTCTTTATAAATGAATATATCAATATTTCTACTTGAAAATCCCTGAAATATACTCTTGGATTTGATATAATTTAATAATTTTATCTTATCTCTTATTACTGCAGCTCCTTCATATTGCATGTTATTACTCATACAATCCATTTCTTTTATTAACTCTGAAATAAGATCTTGTGATTTTCCTGACAAAAATTTTTTTAAGCTATTTACTTGTATTTGATAATCTTCTTTTGTTATTTTACCCACACATGGTGCACTACATCTTTTAATTTGGTACATTAAACATGGTCTTTTCCTAGTTGTAAAATAATAATCAGTGCAATTTCTCACCAAAAAAAGTTTTTGAAGTTCAACAATGACTTTATCTATCTTCTCAACAGATAAAAATGGCCCATAAAAAATTGATGCTTCATTCTTTTTACCTCTGAATTTTTTTATTTTGGGAAAATTATGATTTTTATCTAAAATAATATATGTAAAAGACTTATCATCTTTTAGAGCAATATTATATTTTGGTTTGATGCTTTTAATTAAATCTGCCTCTAATATCAGTGCTTCTATTTCTGATTTAGTAAATAAGATGTCTATCTTATAAATTAACGATATCATTCTTTTCAATCTATATGGCAAGTTATTAATATTAGCATACTGTGACACTCTTTTTTTCAAATTCTTTGCTTTTCCTATGTAAATAATTTCTCCAGATTTACAAATCATTTTATAAATCCCTGGTTTTGAAGCAAGATTGTTTACACATGCTTTTATAACATCAATGCCCTTTTTAATATTTTGATTCATCACTATATTATAAAAATAAATAATTGATAATATTATAAGATTTTAGTACTATTAGTACAAATAACTTTATATTTTTTTATGTCTGAAGGTTTAACTACTGGTGGTTCAATTGGAGGAGGTATGCATATAGATGTTGCCTTAATAAAAGATATAAATTTATCATTTGAGAATTTACAAAAATCAAAAAATCTTGGTTCTGTTGTTGAATCTTCTCCTGTAGGTGCAGTTGCACGACTAGGGAATGCATTAAAAGGTATGAAAGATGTAGTAGCTCTATCATCTTTAACACCAACCACTGCTTTAGCACCACCTCAGACACCACTTGGTATAAGTTCCAAAGTGCCTGGTATTATGAGCCGCAAAGGTTAAATAAAATTAACTAATAAATGAATTCTGAAGCCCAACTTATTAAATCGCGAATTTTACCCTCTGAAATTATCAGAAAAAAAGTAAATCTAAAAAGTAAGGGAGGCACTGGATATGTTGGACTTTGTCCTTTTCATAAAGAAAAAACACCTTCTTTTTTTGTTAATGATGACAAAAAAATCTACCATTGTTTTGGTTGTGGAGCACATGGTGATATTTTTACCTTTATAATGCAAGATGAAGGAATTTCATACAAAGATGCATTAGAGAAATTAGCAAATATTGCAGGAGTAAAATTAAAAATAAATTCTAGAAAAGAAATTGAACAATTTGAAAAGAATAAAATCTTTTTTCAAATTTATAAAAAGACAGCAGAATTTTACCAAAAACAGTTATTTAATCAAATAGGAGATAAAGCATTATCTTATATTACTTCAAGGGGAATTAAATTAGAATTTATTAAAAAATATCATTTAGGGTATTCTCCAAATGATTCTTCTATTTTGTTAAAGGAATTAAAAAAAGAGTTTTCAGAATCAGAAATTTATGAATCAAAAATTATTTACAAAAAAAATAATTTTGAATTTGATCCTTTATATAATCGCCTAATTTTTCCAATTCAAGATAAACTTGGAAATTTTATAGCATTTGGAGGAAGAATAGTAGATAAAGGTGAACCAAAATATCTAAATTCTGCCGAAAATCCTATATTTAAAAAAAGTGAACATTTATATGGTTATAATTTTGCAAAAAACTCTATATATAAGCAGCAAGAAGCTATTGTTGTAGAAGGATATATGGATGTTATAAGCCTAGCAAACTGTGGTATTAAAAACACAGTAGCTCCACTTGGAACAAGTATAAAATTAGAGCAGTTAGAAATTTTATGGTCTATTTGCCAAGAACCTACTATTTGTTTTGATAATGATGAAGCTGGTAAAAATGCTGCAAAAAAAATAGCTTATAATAGCTTAACTAAAATATCTCATAACAAATCTCTAAAATTTGTAAACTTGATAGAAGGCAAAGATCCTGATGATGTGATAAAAAACAAAGGTGTAAATTTTTTTAAAAATTTGATTGAGAAAAATATTTCACTATCTGATTATATTTTTAATAATGAAGTTGATAAATTTGGAATAAATACACCTGAAAGAAAAACTTCCATAAAACTAAGTTTAGAAAAAATTGTTGAAGATATATCTGATTATTCGCTTAAAAAAAGCTATCTATATCATTTTAAAAAAAAATATAGTGATTTAGTATTTAATTTTAAGAAAAAAATTATAAATAATACAAATAATGCAACTCTTTTAAAGATAAAAAAACAAAATAATACTGATGAAATCAATAATACCATAGTTATTGCTATCTTATGCAATTATCCTGATTTGCTAAAAAATAACAAAATAACAGAAGAATTAATGAACATTAAGATGCCAAATAAACTTGACAATATTAAAAAAATACTGTTAGATTTCAGCCTTAGTAATGATGACAATTTCAAATCTTTTTTTGATAATAACATTGAAAAAATTATAAATAAAAATGAAGCAACTGAAATAATTGAAAAATTATTAAACACTATAAAATTCAAATCTCAAGCTGAGGCTAAGCAAAAATTGTTAAGAGTATTTAACATAAATAAAATCGGTGCTATTAAAAAAGAAATAGAAGAATTAAAAAATCAATTACTATCTACAGCTGATGACAAGTTAATGAAAAAGATGATATACTTAAAAGAGTATGAAAGACAAATTAAAGATGAAATTGCAAATTAATTATTCATATTATATTTAAACAAATAAAGATAATGGCAAATATTAATAAACTAAAAAATTCTAAACTACATGAAAAACTAAAAGAGTATATAAAAATTGGAAAAATATCTTCTGAAGAACTTGATAAAATCATTCCAGAAAATACTAATCATGAGATTGTAAAAGAGGTTATTTCTTTTCTAAAAGAATCTGGTATCGCTATTATTAATAAAGAAGCAGAGTCTGAAATAACTGCTCAAGCAGAACAAGAAGAAGAATTTAAGTCTACTTCTACAGAAAATATAATTAACAATTTTGGTAATGATGATCCAGTAAGAATGTATCTTAAAGAAATGGGATATAGACTTCTATTAACTAGAGATGGAGAAGTTGAAGTAGCTAAAAGAATTGAAGAAAGTAGAGTAAAAAAGTTATTTTATATTATTCAAACTCCTATGGCTCTTAAAAAAATGCAAGATTGGTATGATGACATACTTGCAGGTAAAAAATTATTAAGAGAAGTTATAGATATTGATGCAACTGCAAGTAATGAACAATTCTTTGATGAAAATTCTGAAAAAAATGATGATTTTAATACCAAAAACACAGAATCTGGCAATGATGATTTTGATAATGATGATGATAGTGATACTACTTCTATTTCAGCTATAGAAAATGATTTAAAACCTAAAATACTTGATATATTATTAAAAATATCCGAAGATTGTAAAAGCTTATTGCAATTTTATGA
>NZ_RXFM01000096.1 GCF_003953955.1 Candidatus Aquarickettsia rohweri
CTTTTAGATGGAAGACTGCGTATTGATAATAATGATTCGGAGCGTAGTATAAAACCATTTGCAGTTGGCAGAAAAAATTGGATGTTCTGTGCAACAACTAAGGGTGCTAAAGCTAGTGCAAATATTTATAGTATTATTGAAACTTGCAAAGTAAATAAGATTAATCCTTATGATTATTTAAAATATTTGCTGAATCATATTCATGATTATTCTGATCCAAAAGAGTTAGTAAATTTACTTCCATATAATATTGATAAAAAAATATCATCAAATTAAATTTTTTTTAGAATTATCAAAAAACTTAAGAAACCCAAAGAAAGGCGGATAATACTTGTCAAGATGGGGATATTTTAGCGTTTACTTATCACCTTTATCTAAGTATTCTAGTTCCATAGCATTTACTGCTGGTACTTCTATTTGAATGTCAAATCTATCAAATAATGGGCCAGATATTTTATTTTTATACTCATCTACACATTTAGGTGCTCTGTTGCATTGTAGATTTTGATCTTCAAAATGACCGCATTTACATGGATTCATTGCGGCTACAAGTTGAAAATTTGCAGGATAAGAAATGTGATTATTTACTCTTGAAATTGTTACACATCTATCTTCTATAGGTTGCCTTAATGATTCTAAAACATTTCTTTGAAATTCAGGTAATTCGTCCAAAAATAAAACACCTAAATGGCTTAAAGTGATTTCTCCAGGTTTTGCAAACTTTCCACCTCCAATCATTGATGGAAGTGATGCATTGCAATTTGGCGATCGAAAAGGTCTGTTTGTTATTAAACCTTCTTCTTCAAGATTACCTGATAAGCTGGCTATTACACTTGTTTCTAAAATTTAATCCTTTGTCATTTGTGGAATAATTCCTGGCAATCTTCTTGCGAGCATAGATTTTCCTGAACCTGGAGGTCCAATCATTAACATATTGTGCCTTCCTGCAGCAGCAATTTCTAATGCTCTTTTTGCAATTTGTTGTCCTTTTATATCTTGTAAATCAGGATATTTTTTTAATTCAACTTTGTAATTTTTTTTGCAAATTTTAGGTATATCTTGTTTTCCAGTAAAGTGATTTACGACTTCAATTAAATTTTTTGCTGTAATAACATCTTCATTTCCAGACCAGAAAACCTCTTGGGTATTTTTATAAGGACAGACAATACCTTTATTATTAGCGTTTGTCCAAATGGCAGCTGGTAATATACCTGGAACTTTATTTATTTCACTATTTAAAGACAATTCTCCAAGCATAACATAATTTTCTACCTCTTCTTGTGGTATTACCTGCATCTCTACGAGTAATGCTACTGCAATGGGTAAATCATAATGACTTCCTTCTTTACTTAGATCAGCGGGAGCCAAGTTAACAGTTATACGTTTTGCAGGCAGTGACAATCCCATACTGATAAAAGCTGATCTAATCCTTTCTTTAGACTCGGCTACTGCTTTATTAGCAAGCCCAACTATAAAAAATGCTGTTAATCCATCTCCTATGTGAACTTGTACTTCTACCTCTTCTGATTTTAATCCTAGAAAAGAAACAGTATAAACCCTTGATACCATTATATATTTTCAAACCTAACCAATTTTAAGTAAGAAAATAATATCAATTTTACAAATCTTCAAGTTTAATTATAAGCACATCAGAAAAAAGTTAAATCTTAAATGTTATGTTATTTTATCTAAACTCTACCATGCGGAATATTATTTCTAGATTGTTGTGATTTTTGAACGAAAGAGTCGTCTCGTTTAATTGTATCATCATGTTCTTTTATAATTTCATGTACTTTATCATGCTTAACAACATCACTGATTGCACCTTTTACACCACTATCTCGTACAGTTGATGCAAATGTGGAGAGAAATTTTTCGTGTTTTTGACCTGGTAGCTGATTATCTATTACACTATCTTCAAATACTCTAAGCTGATCTTCAACGATTTTTGTCATATTCATTATAGTTTTATAATGAGCTTTTTCTGGTTCTTTAAAAAGCATGATTTCTATTTTAGGTTTTCTTACTTGTGTTATGCATTCCTTCTCCATTAAAATATCAATAAGTCTTTGAGTATGTACTTTGTTTAGATCTTCATACTTAGAAAATGGAATTTGTAATGCATTATCAATTCCTAATTCTTTACTTAGTTCTTCGTTGCTTTTAACTAAGCTTGAGATAGTTGACCTTGTTACAAATTCTGAGCATATCATTATGTTATCATCTACCTCGGCTCCATCTCTTTGATAAAACTTTTCACTAAGTTCTTTGAAATCTTGTTCTTCTTTGGTTTTGTGCCCATAAAATGGAAGATTAGCTTTCCCAGATTGCAACCTTTTTTGTGATGAATTTTCTAAATTATTAAATCCACTATTTAGTCCTGTTTCATATACTTCTTGTTGTGATTTTTGATAAATTTTATTTACTTCTTCTTCCCAATTTTCACCAAATGCTTCTTTAGCTTTTTCTATTCCTTCCTTAGTAAGTAATTTGCTTGCATCAAATCTATATACATCTGAAAACATTGCTTGCTGAAATTTAATAATGTCACTTTCATACTGGCCATATACGTGAGATAATTTTGGAGCTTGACCATTTGAGATGTTAATTTGTGCAGCATGAGCATATTTGCTGCCTAAAAAATACCATATGCCTTTTTGTTCTTTAGTAAATTCTTTTATATTTTTGAATTGATTTTCTAATTTAATATCATACATTACTATATCACCATTTTTATATTTTTGCTCATCAAGGAATATATTTTCAAATAAATCTAACATTTTTTCTACTTCTACAATTTGTTCATAAAGTTCTTTTACACAATTAAAATCTGAATATTTTTTTAGCTTATTTTTTACCTTAACAAAATCTGATAAAATTCCATATTCTCTGACAGTAATCTGATTTTCATATGGTATAGATTCATTTTTTTGAATTTTATCTATGCCACTTTCAAATTTTTCTTTAATTTTTTTAAAATCTTTAATTCCAGTTGTTTTATGAGATATATATCTTAATTCTTCAATTGTAGTTTTTTCTTCTATAGATAGAGCTTGGTTCTTTAATAAGCTTGTTAACTGATTATTGAGATCTTTATTGCTAAAAGAAAATTCAAGAAAATTGTTTAGCAATTTATTTTGAAATGGAAGTAAGGTATTAAATATTTAAGTTAAAAAAAGGTATTATTGATTTAATGTCATTTATGTAGTTAATTTTATGACTATGATTATCGTATTGCATCTCTATAGACGCTAAATTTTCTGGATTAATAATAGAATTTTTTAATATATCTAATCTCTCTTTAAGAGGTTTATTAAAAATAAAAGAATCACTAGATACAAAAGTTCCACTTATTCCGTCATCATATTCAGCTGAAAGCAGTTCCAGTAATTTATTATATGCTAAAGATTTATTAAATAAATTATCACCTTGATTATGAATTTCAATTTCATTGATAATTTCATTAATTTTATTATTTACAAATTCATTGTCACTACTGTCATCATATGACTTATTAAGAAACTTATTTATATTAAGGTTTTTAATATCTGGCATATACCATCCCACTAACAATTATAAGGTATAATTATATCCTAATTTATTTATATATAAAACTAATCCGGGGTTGTGTGAGTGTATAACTTATACGGTATTTTGTTTAAGGCCTAATCCATTTAAAATTTTGTATGTTTCATGGACAGGTAACCCTATAACATTGCTAGGATGGCCATTTATCCAGCTTATATAAGCCGAGGCAAAGCCTTGAAGGGCATAGCCACCAGACTTGTCTTGCCACTCATTAGAATCAATTAGGTTTTGAATTTCCTTGTTGGTAAGTAGTTTAAATTTTAATTTTGTTTCAACTACCTTAGTTATGATTTTATTTTCTTTTATAATGCATATTCCAGTAAATACCGAATGCCTTCTTCCAGACAGTAATTTAAAAATTCTGTGTGCATCATCTTTATCTTTTGGCTTTGTTAATATCAATCTTCCTCTTGATACAACTGTATCAGCTCCTAATATTAAACTTTCTGAAAATTGCTTGTGAATTTTTGACGCTTTTTCAAATGCCATTCTCTTTGCATATTCTTTAGGTAATTCTTTTTTGTTAGGTGTTTCATCAATATCAGCAGATATAATTTTATCTGGGTTATACCCTATATTATTTAGTAAGGATATTCTTCTAGGTGAAGAAGATGCTAGAATGAAATTATACATGAAAGAATTAATGTCTGTGACTAACTCTGCCTTTAGTAAGATCGTATGGAGTCATTTCTACGGTTACTTCATCTCCTGCTAAAACTCTTATTCTATTTTTTCTCATTTTACCCGAAGTATACGCAATTATTTGATGACCACTCTCAAGTTCTACTCTGAAGGTAGCATTGGGTAGTAACTCAATAACTTTGCCTTTCATTTCAATAATATCATCTTTAGCCATAGTAAATTAGTTTATTAAATAGTTAGCAAATTATATTTATGTTACTTTATAAACTTTATTATTAATAATTCAACTATATATTGACATTTATTTCTACTTTTAATAGCATTACCCAGATGATTAAATATATTAGAAGCTAATATGCTACCTGTTACTGATAAAGAATTTAAACAAGAAATAGAAGAATATGATGGTCTTGCAATAGTGGATTTTTGGGCTGAATGGTGTGGTCCTTGTAAGGCATTTATGCCAATATTAAAAGAGGTTACTGAAAAAATCGAAGTTAGAGTAAAGGTCATGTCAATGGATATTGATGAAAATCCTGATACTCCTACAAGATTTGGTGTGAGAAGTATCCCAACTTTAATGATGTTTAAAAAAGGAAAACATATTGATACAAAAGTTGGTTCTATGCAACGAGATGCATTAGAGGAGTGGATCAAGTCTAATGCATAAATTTATACTCTTAAGTAAATTTTAAGTGATTACATAATTATAATTTGTTAGCATTGCATAAAAATTTTATGTTTAATTTTGCAAAATAAGAAATTATACCCACAATCAACATCTGGAAAACATAGAGCAGTTAAGAATAAATTAAATATACTGCTATTGTGTTTATATTTTTTTGCCTCATGGATTAGATGGGGCAGGGGAGAAGGTTTGCCAAATCAAGCTATAATGATTGATTTGCCCTCAAGAAGGATACATTTTTTTGCTTTGCAAATATGGTCTGATGAAATTTATTTTATCACTATTATTTTAATTTTAGCAGCATTGGGGTTGTTTATTTTTACATCATTATATGGAAGATTATGGTGTGGTTATACATGCCCACAAACTGTTTTTACAGATATCTTTCTAAAGGTAGAAGAATTTTTTCAAGGGGATAGAAATAGCAGAATCAAGTTAGATGAAAGTTATTTTAATCAAGAGAAATTAATAAAAAAGTCTCTCACATATTTAACATGGATTTTAATTTCATTTGTTTTTGCACTCTCATGGGTATCATATTTTTATGATGTATTTGATTTATATAAGGATGTTTTTAATTTTAGTGTATCTAGTTCTGCAGTAATTTGGTTAATTTCACTTACACTCACAACATATTTATTTGCAGGATTTTTAAGAGAAAAAGTTTGTATTAATGTAAGCGCTAAAATAAGGGCATCTAGGCAAGAATAAAAATAAGTGGTAGAACAAAAGCCTAAAAAAATAGAGGCTAATGATGCTATTAGAAAAAAAGAA
>NZ_RXFM01000097.1 GCF_003953955.1 Candidatus Aquarickettsia rohweri
CAATCAATAAGCCATTATCTAAAGAAAACCAAATAGAAATTAGGCAGAACAAATATCTCAACAATAGGATAGAAGGCGATCACAGATTTATAAAGAAACGAACTAGGCCGATGCTTGGCTTCAAATCCTTTAGAAGTGCCGCCAGAACTATTGCGGGAATAGAACTCTTGCACATGATTAAAAAAGGACAACTTGCTGACAATGACAATTATAATTCTGACTTTGATAAATTTCTTTCACTAGCTGCTTAATGGAAAAATCTATAAATAATTTAAAAATTTTACACCATATTACAGATGCGACAGAGCCGAAAGTTGCATCCTTGCTCTACTAACTTGTACTTCTTGATCTTCTATCCCAGGTGGTAAAAATCCTCTTAAATCAAATAAATCCCTCTCTTGTTCAGAAAAAGCAGTACCTTTATTTAACAAAGAATCTTTTAATAGATCTATCCCTCTTAGCTTTATTTTAGTCATAAAAAACCCCACTATAAATCATATATCTTTTCATTGCAGACACAAAAATACATGATTTAAACAATAAGCTTGAAAAGCTTTTAGAGTAGATTATATTTTTATTCAAATTAAATAACGACAAGTTAATAATTATAAAATTTTGATTAATATAAGGTCATAAAAAATCTTATTTGATCAATAATTCTAATTATCTTAACTCTCTGTGAATATTAAACTTTACATTTTCTTCTATACCTTCCACATTGGTGATTTTTACATCTCTCATTTTTTTTATTTTTGCAATTAAATTAGAAACTAAAATTTCAGGAGCAGATGCACCTGCAGTTATTCCTAATTTTGTACTATTATGAAGTAAATCTGAAATATTGTCATTTTCTCCGTTCAATAAATAAGCTTTAGTTCCACAACTTTCTGCAATATCTCTTAGTCTATTTGAATTTGAACTATTTTTTGCACCAATTACAAAAATTGTATCAACAAATGATGCAAGCTGTTTAACTGCATCTTGCCTATTTTGTGTAGCAAAGCATATATTCTTCAGCTCTGGCCCTTTAATATTGGGAAACTTAATTTTTAAAGCATCTATTATATTTTTAGTATCATCAACACTAAGAGTGGTTTGGGTAACATATGAAATACTTTCATCTTTTGAAAAAGGAATTTTCTCTACATCTTGTATATTTTCCACTATAAAAACCTCTTGCTTTACTCTACCACTTGTACCTTCAATTTCTGGATGATTTTTATGTCCTATTATTATAATTTTATCTCCTATTTTTTCAAATTTCTGAGCTTGAAGATGCACTTTTTTAACGAGAGGACATGTAGCATCTATGATTTTTAGATGCTTGAGTCTTGATTCATTTTCAACTTTCTCACTTACACCATGTGCAGAATAAATAGTTACAGCATTATCAGGTATTTCTGCTATTTCTTCAACAAAAATTGCTCCTTTATTCCTCAAATTTTCAACTACATATCTATTATGTACTATCTCATGCCTCACATATACTGGTGCACCATACTTTGCAAGTGTAAGCTCAACAATTTCTACAGCACGCTCAACACCTGCACAAAAACCTCTGAGATTAGCCATAAATATCTCAAGCTTATCAAGTTTAATTTTACTAATCGCCATAACATTGTATTATAATCATTATTTATGTAAAATAACTGTTTAAACTATATATAGCAAGATTTTTACAATGCAATGCACCCAAATTATAGGCTTTGATTCTGCACATAGAATTATTGGACACAAAGGAAAATGTAGAATGCTTCATGGGCATAGATACACTTTAGAAGCAACATTTGAATCAGAGCAACTGAATGATTTAGGTATGGTAATTGACTTTAGTATAATTAAACAAAAACTAAATAATTGGCTAAATTCAAATTGGGATCATAATACCATTTTAAATATTAAAGACCAAAAGTTAGGAAATTTAATATCAAATATCACTGGTCAAAAAATATTTTATTTAAATGAAAATCCAACAGCTGAAAATATGGCAAATTTTTTATTGCTTGAAGTATGTCCAAAAATTTTTAATGATGAACCCGTAAGATGCTCAAAAATTAAGCTGTACGAAACACCAAATTGCTATGTAACTACACTAAATAAAGTATAAAAATATGAAAGACAGGACTTTAAAAGAAAATCTAGCTACAGCATATAAAATTTTAGCTTATTTAAAAATGGATGACTTAACTTATACACACCTTTCAGCACGCAGTAGCAAAGGTGATACTTTTTACATTTATCCTTTTGGCATGCTTTTTTCAGAAGTTGAACCAACTTGTTTATTAGAAGTTGATTTCAGTGGAAAAATACTAGAAGGAGAAGAATATCAATACAATAAGACTGGATATATAATTCATTCTATAATTTATAAAAATAGACCTGATATAAATGCTATATTTCATCTCCATACTATCCCTAGCGTTGCTGTTTCTTGTATGAAAGGCGGGCTATTACCTATTAGCCAATTTGCACTTCACTTTTATGGACAAGTTAGGTATCACAATTATAATTCTTTAGCTTTAACAGAAGATTCAGGGGAACAAATTGTTCATGATTTAGAGGGTAAATATATAATGTTCTTACAAAATCATGGAACACTCACCTGTGGCAAAAATATTCATGAGGCAATGTATTATACCAATCATTTAGAAAAAGCATGCAGAGTTCAAATTGCAACACTTAGTGCAGGAAAAGAAAATTTAATATTTCCAAGTAGTGAAATATGTAAAAAAAGTAATTCTGACCTATTGGGCTTTGAAGAAGATTTAGGAATGAGAGATTGGCTAGCTTTAAAGCGAGCTATTAAGTAGAAAAATTTAATAAAAATAAGCTTGCTTTAAGTTTAGAGCTTATATAAAAAGAAAATGTTAAAAAAATTTTTATAAGTGAATAATTACGAATTTGACAAGATTATTTTATCTATAGCTTTAGCTATTTTTGCTATTGTCTTTTGCATTAATATGGGGGATTTAATATATTACCCTAATATTCCAATTAAAACCAAAGGTTACAAAATTGATATTCCAGAAGTTAATCATGATGGTACTAATAAAGTTGAGGAAATAGATGAAAGTACTTTAGATTTAAAAGTATTATTTAGTAAAGCTAATTATAAAAATGGAGAATCAATATTCAAAAAATGCTCTATATGTCATACAATAAATAGAGGGGAAGCAAATAAAATAGGACCAAATCTTTGGAATATTCTAAATTCCAAAGTTGCATCAAAAAGTGGTTTTGCATATTCATCAGCAATGAGTAATAAAGGTAATTTAGGAGATATTTGGAGTGCCCAAGAATTATTTAATTATTTAAAATCACCAAAAAAATATGTTCCAGGGACAAAAATGGCATTTGCAGGAATTAAAAAAATTGAAGATAGAGTTGACCTTATTGAGTTTCTAAGAAATCATGCTAATAGCCCAGCTAAAATAGAATAAAATTACATTTTTTAAATATTTAATCATAATATTTGCCTCACCTACACATTAAAATAATTTAATATAGGATTATCATTTTATTTATCTCTGTACAGCAAATAACTTTTTTCCTATTTTTCCTTATTTTGAATATTATCTTTATATATTGAATGAGCTGCCGATCCATTTTCAGCTATATTATGCATTTCACTTGTTCTAATTTGAATCTCCATCTTTTTTTTAAAAGGACCGATAATAACCATATGTATTGATTGATAGCCATTATCTTTTGGATGCTTTATATAATCCTTAATTCTATTATCTAAACAATTGTATTCTTTTTTAAGAAGCTCTAGTGCTTTATAACAATTTTTTATAGTTTTCACTATTATTCTGAATCCCAAAATATCTTTTATATTATCTATAACATGAGTATTGTTATTTAATTTACTATAAATATAAGTTATGGTTTTTATTCTTCCTGATATACTTAATAAATTTGCACCTAAGTCTAATAAAACAATTTTTAATTCTTTAATAATATCATTGTGTAATTTTATAGCATCTTTTCTCAAACCTTTTAAATCATTCAATTCCTTTGCCTTGTATACAATTTCTTTAAGTGATGCAGATTTATTAAATATATAGTCAAAAATATCATAATTAATATTCTCCTTATAATCTATATTACTTTCTTGAGTATATAGGATAATCGGCACCTTCTCATACTTTTTTATCATCTTAAAACTTATAGCAAATTCTAATCCTTTAACTATAGGCATATTATGATCTGTTATTACAATATCCACAGCATACTTACTATGCTGCAAAATCTCTAATGCCTCTTGGCCATCAGCTGCTACAATAACATCAAAGCCCAAGCTTGATGAAATGTTCGATAATATATTTCTAGCAAACCTATTATCATCAATTATTAATATAACTTGCTTTTTCATACCCTCCCAGAAACTTGTAACTTTATTGTAAATACAAACAAACAATAAAAAATTATCTAAAAAAAGTCAAACTCTAAAAAAAGATGAAATAAATACAAGATTGAAAATTGATTAATAAAGATAAACTAAATATAATTAATATGCCTAATTATTATAAATCACACACTTTGCCTTATCTTTTAAAAGGGTATTAAGTAACTCAAAATATTTTGAAGCTACACTGTTACCTATATTTATTTTACTAAATTTGATTGTTGCTTGCTTATTATTAATATCTATTTTTTCTACATTGCACTTTTTCGCTGCAAATTTTATTTTTGCAATATCAATTAAATTATTTACTTCTTTTGGAATCATTCCAAATCTATCATTTAATTCATCACTTAATTTATCAAATTCCTCAATATTATCTAACGATGCAATTTTTCTATATGTTATACATCTTAAATTTTCATTAGTTATATAAGTTTTAGGAATAAAAATAGAATCCTGAGTAATAATTTTTGGGTTTATATCATCCTCTTCTTCAATGTTTTGATTGCCTTGTTCAAGAGACTTTATAGCCTCAAATAGCATATGCTGATATAACTCAACTCCAATATCTCTAATATTACCAGATTGTTCCTCTCCAATTAAATTACCATAACCACGCATGTCCATATCAGCAGTTGCTAAACTAAAGCTAGAACCAAGCTGATCAAGTGATTGAATTATTGAAAGCCTTTCTTGAATTTCATTCTTAAATTTTGCTTTAGAATCATAAGTTAAATAAGCATACGCTTGTTGCGCTCTTCTTCCAACTCTACCCCTTATTTGGTATAACTGTGATAAGCCAAACATATTAGATTTATCTATTATAATAGTATTAGCATTTGCAATATCTAACCCAGATTCAATGATCTGTGTACTAATTAAAATATCTATATTATTTTTCCTTAAGTCTAATGAAGTATCATCTATAGATTGATTATCAACTTGTCCATGTATAACACTATACCTGTAAACGCTAAAATATCCCCATCTTGACAAGTATTATCCGCCTTTCTTTGGGTTTCTTAAGTTTTTTGATAATTCTAAAAAAAATTTAATTTGATGATATTTTTTTATCAATATTATATGGAAGTAAATTTACTAACTCTTTTGGATCAGAATAATCATGAATATGATTCAGCAAATATTTTAAATAATCATAAGGATTAATCTTATTTACTTTGCAAGTTTCAATAATACTATAAATATTTGCACTAGCTTTAGCACCCTTAGTTGTTGCACAGAACATCCAATTTTTTCTGCCAACTGCAAATGGTTTTATAC
>NZ_RXFM01000098.1 GCF_003953955.1 Candidatus Aquarickettsia rohweri
CTACAAGAATTCTGTGCCATTTATAAAATGTACTTCTCGGCACATTCTTTTGCTTACAAAATTCATATTTACTTACATTACTTTTTTTATATTCTTCTACTAGCTCTTTCCATTTTTCATTACTTATTCTTTTTTTCTTTTTTTCTAATAGCATCATTAGCCTCTATTTTTTTAGGCTTTTGTTCTACCACTTATTTTTATTCTTGCCTAGATGCCCTTATTTTAGCGCTTACTATATTTCTCCCTTGAATGCTTTTGAAAGATGTTAATAATTAAGTTATTAGCATCTATTATTACCCATTCACAAGAATTATTTCCTTCACTTTTAGTATATATTTTATATTTTTGCTTTAAAAAATCACAAATATTATCTGTTAAACTTAAAACATGCTTTGAGGAGTTTCCTGTAGCTAATATTGCAGTACTAAAAATGTTATTAGAGAGTTTAGCTACTTTAATATCTTCAGCTTTTAGTTCACTTAATTTTTTACTATAGCGCTTATTATTTCCTCATTCATATTATGCAATTAGTGTTTTTGAAGTATTTTATCTTGTTCGTTATCTATATTACTATCGTAGATTTTATCTGGTATAATTTGTAGATTTTTACCTAATGCATTTTCAATCACTTCGTCAAAAGTTTCTACAAATATAATTTTTATATTGTCTTTTACTTCATTTGGAATTTCATCCATATCTTTTTTATTTTCCTTAGGGACTATAGCTATTTTTATTCCAGCTCTTAAAGCTGCTAATAACTTTTCTTTTAACCCTCCAATTGGCAAAACATTCCCTCTTAATGTAATTTCTCCAGTCATAGCAACATCATTTCTAACAGGTATATCTGTAAGTATAGATACTATTGAGGTAGATATAGTTATACCAGCAGAAGGCCCATCTTTTGGTGTTGCACCTTCAGGCACATGTACATGAATATCATATTTTTGAAATAACTCCTCTTTAATTCCATAATTTTTAGATCTTGAGTGAATGTAACTATGAGCTGCTTGAACAGATTCTTTCATTACATCACCAAGTTTTCCGGTGATTTTAATATTACCTTTTCCTCTATATTTCACTGCTTCTATAGCTAATAAATCTCCCCCAGCCTCTGTATATGCTAAACCATTAGTAACTCCGATTCTATTATTTTTTTCAATTCCTTCATAGTTGAATTTATGAGGTCCTAAAAATTCAGGAAGATCATTGCTTGTAATTTCAAAGCTTTTTTGCTGTTCTAGTAATATCTTTTTAACAGATTTTCTAAATATTTTTTCGATTTCTCTATTTAAATTTCTCACACCTGCTTCTCTAGTATAATGTCTAATTATATCAATAATTACAGAATTACTGATTTTTAATTCTTTTTCACTCACACAATGAGAATCTCTAATTTTAGGAATCAAGTGTTTTAAAGCAATTTCTAATTTATCTTTTTCAGTATAACCTGATAATCTAATGATTTCTAACCTATCTAATAATGGAATAGGAATATTAAAGCTGTTTGCTGTTGCTAAAAACATAACTTTTGATAAATCGCAATCAACTTCTAAGTAATTATCATTAAAATGTTTATTTTGAGAATTATCTAATACTTCAAGTAAAGCAGAGCTTGGATCTCCTCTATAATCGGTTCCTAATTTATCAATTTCATCAAGTAAAATTAAGGGATTGGAGCTTTTAGCTTTTTTTAATGCTTGAACTATCTTTCCTGGCATTGCACCAACATATGTCCTTCTATGGCCTTTTATTTCAGCTTCATCTCTAAGTCCACCTAATGTTATTTTTGCAAAATTCCTATGCGTAGCTGTTGCTATTGATTTTGCAAGGGAAGTTTTACCAACTCCAGGAGGCCCAACTAAACATATAATGTTACCTCCAAGCTTTTTTGACTTAAGGTTTACAGCAAGGTATTCAATAATTCTTTCTTTTACCTTACCTAAGGCATAATGCTCTTTGTCTAATGCATCTTGAGCTTTTTTAAGATTTTTATTGTTCACAGTTAATTTATTCCAAGGTAAAGATATTATCCAATCTAGATAATTTCTAATAACTGTTGCTTCAGATGACATAGGGTTCATCATCTTGAGTTTTTTTAGTTCTGAATTAGCTTTCTCTTTTGCCTCTTTTGGAAGCCTAAGTTTCTCTATTTTCTTACCTAATTCATTAAACTCTTCTTTTATATCCTCTTCTCCTAATTCTTTATGGATAGCTTTTAGTTGTTCTTGTAAATAATAATCTTTTTGATTTTTTTCAATTTGTGTCTTTACTCTATTTTTTATCTTGCTTTCAGCTTTTAATAACTCAATTTCAGCATTTATATAAATCATTAGATTTTCTAGCTTTTTATTTACATCATTTAATTCAAGTATTTGTTGTTTTTTTGCTAGAGTTAAATGTATCTGAGAGCATAATGCATTACAGAAACTAACTAAATCTTTAATTTTAGTAATATTAAGAAAAGCTTCTTGAGAAGCTTTTTTGCCATAATTGAGATATTCTTCAAATAAATCAGTAACAGCATTCCTTAGTACTAAAGTTTCTTCATCGTTAGAGCAGATGTCTTTTGTTACTTCAACATGTGCTTTTATATAATTGCCTTTATTTATGTATTTTGTTGCCTTAGCTTTTTCTAACCCCTCTATTAAAATTTTTACAGAGGAATCTTGTAATTTAATTACTTGTAAAATTTTTGAAACAACACCAATTTTGTGTAAATCACTTGATTTTGGAATATCATTTGCCCCATCTTTTTGAGAAACTAAAAAAATTTTGTTATTTTTTCCTATGTTTTGTAAAGCTTTGATAGATTTATCTCTACCTACAAACAAAGGTACTATCATTTTTGGAAATATCACAACATCTCTAAGAGGTAACACAGGATATAAATCTAATTCTTCAGTAACTTTTGCTTTCATTATAGCTTTTGTATATTATATTCTTATAATTATATATATAGTTTAATGTCATTTTAACAAGTTTATTTATAAAATATTTATATGAAATTTATTTCAAAATTAAAAGTAAATATCTTTCTAATATTAGTTATCTTAATAAAATATACCCCTCTTCAAATTAATATTAAATATCAATATATTCCAGAAATTTTATCATTATTAATATATGTTATATATTTACAGAGAAGTGATTTATTAATATATGTGAATATATTTTTTTTGTCTCTATTAGATGATTTATTAAGACTAAATTATATAGGAATTAGCATTATACAAAATTCTATATATGTTTTCTATATAGATACACTTAGAAAAAAGTATTCCAGCAATATTTTATTTGATTGGCTTAGTTTTACCATATTAAATATTATATTGTTGCCTATCAAATATATTTTGCTAAGTTTTTTTAAAAATTGTGATATATTTTCTTTTGATATATTTTTTAAAAAAGCTTTTGTGACAATAGCATTTTTTCCATTTATATATTATTTAACTAATAAATTCATCCATAATAATAAGATTAATGCGTGATGAAAAAAGCAAATACAAAACCTTAACAAGACGAGCTTTAATTTTAGGCTCTGTTAAAGGAGCTTTGATAAGTTGTTTAATAGGCAGATTTTATTATTTGCAAATTTTAAACTCTAATGTTTACCAAACTTTATCTAATAAAAATAGACTTAGGATATTACCAACACCACCTCTACGAGGTGATATACTTGATATAAATGGTGATGTATTAGCAAACAATATTAAGATTTATTCTCTCATAATAAAAATAGAGTTTAAGAGTCGCCTAAAACATATAGTAGATAAAATTAATAATATTTTGATCAGTCAAAAAATATCTTTACAGAGAATAGTTGAAAAATCAAAAAATATTCCAATTAGCCAACCTATCAAATTAATTGAAAATATTTCTTTGCAAAATGCTATTTTAGTGGATTCTAATCTTAATTTACAAGAGGTAGAAATAATTGAAGAATATATTCGTAGTTATAAATTAAGAGAAAAAACTTTCCATGTTATTGGTTATATTGGAAATGCAACATTAAAAGAAATTGATTTAGAAAATTTACCGAAAAATTATAAATTTTTAACTGGAAAGGATGGTATTGAAAAAGAGTATAATAAAATTTTACAAGGAAAACCTGGTATAAAAAAAATTGAAGTTGATGCGAAAGGTAATTTTACAAAACAAGTTGATGTTATCCCCCCTGTAAAAGGTTCAACTATTTCGTTATCAATTGATAAAAATGTACAGAATATTATATCCAATCACATTGGTGAATACAATGGAGCAATAATAATATCAGATTTAGTAAAGAAAAAAATAATTGGAATGGTATCTATGCCAACAATTGACCCTAGTATTTTTATTGATGGCGTATCAAGTAAGAAATGGAAAGAAATAGTTAATAATAAATATAACCCACTAATTAACAAGTGTATATCTAGTCAATACCATCCTGGATCTATTTTCAAAATAATAATGTTCTTATCAATCTTAAAAAGTGGAATTAATCCAAATGAGACAGTTTATTGTCCTGGTCATTATAAATTAGGTGGTAGAGTATATAAATGCTGGAATAAGTATGGCCATGGAAATGTTAATTTAAAACAAGCTTTTGCAAAATCATGTAATGTGTATTTTTTCCATCAGTCATTAAGAGTTGGTATAAATAATATTAGTAAAATTGCAAAAGAGCTCGGATTAGGAAATAAAACTAATATTAAACTTCCATTTGAAATTGGAGGTACTATTCCTAACATTGAGTGGAAGAAATCAAAATATAAGAAGAGTTGGTATTTAGGTGACACAATTAATTCATCTATAGGACAAGGATATGTAGAAACAACGCCTATACAGTTACTTCAAATGGTATCTAGAGTTGCTACAGGTGAGGTGTTTGATCAAACGATAGAGAATGATAATAATAGTATGCAAAGTAAAAAATTAAAGATTAATCAAACGCATTTGAATATGTTGAGAAAATCTATGTTAGGAGTGTTTTATAATACACAAGGTACTGGTTACAGACAAAGGATTGACGATGAAGAATTTAAAATTGCTTGTAAAACTGGCACATCTCAGGTGGTGTCAACAACTCATGATATTTTAAGTGATATGTATAAAGATCATAGTATATTTGTAGGGTACGCACCATTTAATTCTCCTAAATTTGCTATATCTACTGTTATTGAAAATGGTGGTTGGGGATCAAAAACAGCTTTACCAATCTCAAGAAATATACTTAATGATTTAAAACACTTGTATATTTAATTTTAATACTAACCAAAATATATATTACCTTTATTGTTGACTCAGTGATAAAACTTAAGATAGCTTGTTTAGATACTTTATATTTCTGATAGTGTGAATAAAAAGATATATATACTTAAAGAACAAAAATTTCGGCTCTGTCGCATCTGTAATATGGTGTAAAATTTTTAAATTATTTATAGATTTTTCCATTAAGCAGCTAGTGAAAGAAATTTATCAAAGTCAGAATTATAATTGTCATTGTCAGCAAGTTGTCCTTTTTTAATCATGTGCAAGAGTTCTATTCCCGCAATAGTTCTGGCGGCACTTCTAAAGGATTTGAAGCCAAGCATCGGCCTAGTTCGTTTCTTTATAAATCTGTGATCGCCTTCTATCCTATTGTTGAGATATTTGTTCTGCCTAATTTCTATTTGGTTTTCTTTAGATAATGGCTTATTGATTGA